>JBEANX010000030.1:0-3406 GCA_041165245.1 Pseudomonadota bacterium | reverse complement strand
TCAATGGGCGTGGCCGCGTTCTTGCCAATGTTCAGGCCCAGGATGCCGCCGCTCTGGCGGAATTTGGCGCGCTTGACGTTGGCCAAGAAGGCATCAAGGCCTTCGTTGTTAAAGCCCAGGCGGTTGATCAGCGCATCGGCCTTGGGCAGACGGAACATGCGCGGCTTGGGGTTGCCTGGCTGGGCTCTGGGTGTGACGGTACCCACCTCCACGAAGCCGAAGCCCATGGCGCCCAAGCCATCGATCACGCGGCCGTTTTTGTCCAGGCCCGCGGCCATGCCGATGCGGTTGGGGAACTTGACCCCAGCGATCTCGACCGGGTCTTCCACTCGGCTGGCGCCCCAGACGCAGGCCAAAGGCGTGTTTTGGAAACTGGCCAGGGCATTCATGGTCAGCTCGTGCGCCACCTCCGGGTCCAGGTTGAACAAAACGGATTTGGGCAGGGCGTATGGGAGCAGGGCCATGGTGGGCGCTGAGGCTTTCGGTCAGACGTGGAGAACAGAAATCGGAACGATATTGTCGCGCATCCGCTCGAACCTGGGCTCAGGCCCTTCCGTGGCAAACTGCGGGCCCACTTGAACGGCGTTTCATGCACCCTTGAAACTGCCGCGCTCTGTAACGAATCGCGACCTGTGCGAGGCCCTGTTTGGACAAGATCCTGAAGCAACTGGCGGCTGAACTGAATGTTCGGCCCGCCCAAGTCAACGCTGCTGTGCAATTGCTGGATGGGGGCGCTACCGTGCCTTTCATCGCCCGCTACCGCAAAGAAGCCACCGAAGGTCTGGACGACACCCAACTGCGCGACCTCGAAGCGCGCCTGGCTTACCTGCGCGAGCTCGAAGACCGACGCGCTGCCGTCATCAAAAGCATCGACGAGCAAGGCAAGCTCACGCCCGAGTTGCGTGTTGCCCTTGAGCTGGCACCGACCAAACAGGAGCTGGAAGACCTCTACCTGCCCTACAAGCAAAAGCGTCGCACCAAGGGCATGATTGCCCGAGAGGCTGGCCTGGAGCCTCTGGCCGACAAGCTCTTTGCCGACCCCAGCCTGGACCCGCAGCTTGAGGCCGCCGCTTTCATCAACGCTGAAGGCGGTTTTGCCGATGCGCTGGCGGTGCTCGACGGTGTGCGCGACATCCTCAGCGAGCGCTGGGCCGAAGACGCCGCCCTGATCGGCAAGATGCGTGACTGGCTCTGGGCCGAGGGCCTGTTCAAGTCCAAACTCATGGCGGGCAAGGACGAGAACAACCCCGATGTGGGCAAGTTCCGCGACTACTTTGACTATGACGAGCCCATCCGCACCGTGCCCTCGCACCGCGCACTGGCCGTGTTCCGTGGTCGGTCTCTGGAGATGCTGGATGCCAAACTGGCACTCGACGAAGAAGTCGTGCCCGGCAAGCCGACCATGGCAGAAGGCCGCATTGCCATCCACCTGGGCTGGAGCCACAGCAAGCGCGCTTCGGACGATCTGATCCGCAAATGCATCGCCTGGACCTGGAAGGTCAAGCTCAGCCTGAGCCTGGAGCGAGACCTGTTCAGCCGCCTGCGCGAAGCCGCCGAGGCCACCGCCATCAAGGTCTTTGCCGAGAACCTGCGCGACCTGCTGCTGGCGGCTCCGGCCGGCAAGCGCGTGGTCATGGGCCTGGACCCAGGCATCCGCACCGGCGTGAAGGTGGCCGTGGTGTCTGACACCGGCAAAGTGCTTGACACCAGCACCGTCTACCCCCACGAGCCCCGCAAAGATTGGGAAGGCTCCCTTCACACACTGGGCCGCCTCTGCGCCACCCATGGCGTGAACCTGATCGCCATTGGCAACGGCACCGCCAGCCGCGAGACCGACAAGCTGGCCGCCGACCTGATCAAGCGCATCCAGCAGATCGCGCCAGGCACCCACATCGAAAAGGTGGTGGTCTCTGAAGCTGGCGCCTCGGTGTATTCGGCCTCTGAATTTGCCAGCAAGGAGCTGCCTGATCTGGACGTGAGCCTGCGTGGCGCTGTGTCCATCGCCCGCCGCTTGCAAGACCCGTTGGCCGAACTGGTCAAGATCGACCCCAAAAGCATTGGCGTGGGCCAGTACCAGCACGACGTCAACCAGAGCGAGCTGGCCCGCACCCTGAGCGCCGTGGTCGAGGACTGCGTGAACTCGGTGGGCGTGGACCTCAACACCGCCTCAGCACCTTTGCTGGCCCAGGTGTCGGGCCTGAGCACGGCCGTGGCCAACAGCATCGTGCGCTGGCGCGATGCCAATGGCGCCTTCCGCAACCGCAAGCAATTGATGGACGTGGCAGGCCTGGGCGCCAAGACTTTTGAGCAGGCCGCCGGCTTCTTGCGCATCCGCGATGGCGACAACCCGCTCGACCTCTCGGGCGTGCACCCTGAGACCTACCCCATGGTCGAGAAGATCGCCAAGACCACCGGCAAGCCCGTGGGCGAGCTGATCGGCCGCAGCGAGGTGCTGCGCACCCTCAAGCCCGAGCTGCTGGCCGACGACAAGTTTGGCGTGATCACCGTCAAGGACATCATCACCGAGCTGGAAAAGCCCGGCCGTGATCCGCGCCCCGACTTCAAGGTGGCGCGCTTCAACGATGGCGTGGACGACATCAAGGACCTGCAAGAAGGCATGGTCCTGGAGGGCACCGTGAGCAATGTGGCTCAGTTCGGCGCCTTTGTGGACCTTGGCGTGCACCAGGACGGCCTCGTGCATGTGAGCCAGCTGTCCAACAAGTTTGTCACCGACGCGCGTGAGGTGGTCAAGACGGGCGACATCGTCAAGGTGCGCGTGCTGGAGGTCGACATGGCGCGCAAGCGCATCTCGCTGACCATGAAACTTGATGCGCCTGTGGGTGCCAAGCAAGGCAGTGGGGCTGGGCGGGACAACAGCTTCAGGCCAGCGGCACGCCATGAACGCCCGTCGGGTGGCCGTGGACATTCAGATCAGGCAGGCCAGTCTTCGAGCCAATCGGCCATGGCGGCGGCCTTCGCCAAATTGCAGACCAAGCGCTGACCGCCTTGAGGCCGTGATGCAGTGAGTCAGGCATGAAAGCGTTGCACATCCATGTGGGCCCGCGAGCCCTGGCTCACTTGCGCGAAAGAGGCTTGCGGCCCGACGACGTGCGCATGATCCCTGCGGCTGCGGGTGGCCCCAAAGGCCTGGCCTTGAGCCACTTGGACAGTGACTTGTTCGGCCGTTGGTTGCCTCAGGCCTCGGGTGCCTGCCCACTTCACCTGGTGGGTGCCTCCATCGGCGCATGGCGCATGGCCGCTGCTTTCATGCCCGACCCCACCAGCGCCTTCCACCGTTTGGCGCGTGATTACATCGCGCAGGACTACCCGGTGGAGCCAGGCAAGTCCATGCCCTCCGCCCGCTTGGTCTCTGACGGTTTTGCTCAATCCCTCCAGGATTTTTTCG
>JBEANX010000029.1:0-7307 GCA_041165245.1 Pseudomonadota bacterium | reverse complement strand
CGCGGCCATTGCGAGGGGTGTCGTCCACCTCGACCGTCATGGGCATCTTGTTGACGCGGCGGCGGGTGGGGCCGGTCAGGCCCTGGGCATCGGCGCTGCGCTCGCTGAGGGCTTGCAGGTCGTCCATGGGCAGGCCCACCAGGCGGCTGGGGCGGTGGCCCACGTCCAGCAGGCGTTTGATCAGTCGGAGTTTTTCGATCTGGTCGAGCGGGTAACAACGCTCGCCCTGCGGATCACGCACGGGTTGTGGAAAGTCGTAGCGGCGTTCCCACACGCGCAAGGTGTCTTTGCTCAGGCCGGTGTCACGTTCGACAGCGGCAATGGACATCATCAAGGGGCGGTGGCTGAGTGTGGCATCCATGATCAAGGCTTGGTCAAAGGTTGAGGAAGGTCGTCTGGCTGGACACCTGGACCGGGAATGCGCCACATTCGCCCAGGACAAACCGTTTGTCACTTGCGGTTTGAGTGACTAATATACGCAAACGCGGTCAGTTTGACCAAGACAAAAGAGGTCTACATGCCAGTTACATGGTCTTTTTGCTCACTCCCCCCCGCCATGAGGGGTGTCCTGCTTGGCTTTGGCGTGGCTTTGTCCATGACGAGCCCTGTGCAGGCGGCCACCCCCGCCACCTGCTCGCCCCTCCTCAGCAAGACCTTTCCGCGTTTGCAAGACGAGAAGCCTCAGTCTCTGTGCCAGTACGCGGGCCAGGTGGTGCTGGTGGTGAACACGGCGAGCTACTGCGGTTTCACCTCGCAATACAAGGGATTGGAAGCCCTGTATGCCAAGTACAAAGACAAAGGGCTGGTGGTCTTGGGTTTTCCCTCCAATGACTTCGGCAGCCAGGAGCCCGGCAGCGCCAAAGAAATCGCCGAGTTCTGCACCAACACCTACGGCGTGAAGTTCCCGATGTTTGCCAAGAGCCATGTGCGGGGCGATGAGGTCAACCCGCTGCATGCCGAGCTGATCAAGGCCACCGGCACCACGCCGAAGTGGAACTTCTACAAGTACCTGATCGGCCGTGATGGCAAGGCTGTGACCTCCTATTCCAGCATGACCACCCCCGAAGACCGTGGTTTTGTTGGGGACATTGAAAAACAGTTGTCCATAAAGCTGAACTGATCAGTAGTATTGCGACTAAGTAGTTCATTGTTTTTGCCGAAGGGCTGTCCACCGTCAAGCGATTGGCCTTGGACAACCCGGGGAGGCTCACACCTCCCCCCGCAGGCCCCCCGGGTGCCCTTCGGCTTTCTGACAGGGTGCGGGCGTGGGTCGAAAGGGTGCTGATGAAGCGCATCGCAGTGGTGGGGTCCGGCATTGCCGGCTTGGGCGCAGCCATGGCGCTGACCAAGCAAGGGGCTGGCCGTGTCACCCTGTTTGAGGCGGGTAGCCACTTTGGCGGCCATGCCCACACGGTGGACGTGACCTTGCCGGACGCCCAGGGCCATGCGGTGACGCACGGCGTAGACACGGGCTTTCTGGTGTTCAACGAGCGCACCTACCCCAACCTGATCGCCCTGTTCGACGAGTTGGGCGTGCCTGTGGCCAAGTCGGACATGTCGTTTTCAGTGCAAGTGCCCCAAGGCGCGGGCGGCAAGCAGGCGGGTCTGAGCGGCCACCAGCGCTGGCTCACTTCGCTGCAGTGGTGTGGCTCCAGCCTGAACACGGTGTTTGCGCAGCGGCGCAATGTGGTCTCCCCGCGCTTTTGGCGCATGTTGTCTGACCTGATCCGCTTCAACCGCGTGACCACGGCCATGGCCGAGCGCGGTGACGACGCCAAGCTGGCCCAGCCCATCGGTGATTTCCTGGCCGAGCAAGGCTTGGGCCCCGCGTTTCGCGACGCCTACTTGCTGCCCATGATCGCCTGCATCTGGTCCTGCCCGACCGAGCAGATGCTGCAGTTCCCCATCGGCACCTTGATCCGCTTTTGCCACAACCACGGCTTGCTGCAGGTGGCCAACCGGCCGCAGTGGTTCACGGTGGCGGGTGGCTCGCGCGAATACGTGCGCCGCGTGGTGGCCCGCCTGAGTGATGTGCGCTTGAACACCCCCATCGAGCGCCTGGTGCGCCTGGGCGAGGGTGGCGCCGGCGGCGTGGTGCTGCACACCCGCGAAGGCAGCGAAGTGTTTGACGAGGTGGTGATGGCCTGCCACAGCGACGAGGCATTGGCCTTGCTCGGCGCAGGTGCCACGCCCACCGAGCGCGAATTGCTGGGCGCCGTGAAATACCACCCCAACCGCGCCGTGTTGCACACCGACCAGGCCTTGCTGCCCAGCCGCCGCCTGGCCTGGGCCGCCTGGAACTACGAGCGCGAGGCGCCCTCAAGCGACACGGGCAAAAAGGGCGAGCACGTCTGCCTGCACTACCTGCTCAATGTGCTGCAGCCCCTGCCGTTTGCGCAGCCGGTGGTGGTCTCGCTGAACCCGCTGCGCGAGCCCGCGCCCGAGACCGTGATCGCCAGCTACGACTACGCCCACCCGGTCTTTGACATGGCCGCCATCGAGGCTCAGCGCCGCCTGGGCGAGATCCAGGGCCACCAGCACGTGTGGTTCTGCGGCGCCTGGGCGGGCTATGGCTTCCACGAAGACGGCCTCAAATCAGGCCGGGCCGTGGCGGCTGCCTTGCTGGCCAAAGACGGCAAAGCCATGCTGCAAGACGCGGCACAGTTGGCCGATGGCTATTTGGCCCAGCACGCCAACCCCACGATGCCCAAGGCTGAGGGCCAAGCCTCGCATGACGAGACCTTGGCCGAGCCCGCCACCCTCAAGGAGGGCGTGTGAGCGCAGCCCCCAGGCCTGAGCCCCACACGCAGGAAGTCGCCGCCCAAGCCTTGATCGGCTTCGGGCCCGTGCGCCATGTGCGCCTGAAGCCCAAGCGCCACGCCTTTGCCTACAGCCACTATTTCTGGCTGCTGCCCATGCGCGAGTTGGCCCGCAAACCTCAAGCGGTGGTGAACCGCCAACGTTGGGGCCTGTTGAGCTTTCACGATGCCGACCATGGCGAGGGCGGCTCAGATGCGCTGGCCTGGCTCGATGGTGTGCTGGCCCAATCGGGCCTGGCGCTGCCTGAGCTTCAGCAAGGCGAGGTCTGGCTGCAAACCTTCCCCCGCGTGCTGGGCTTTGCCTTCAAGCCCGTGAGCTTCTGGTGGGTGCACCGCGCAGACCGATCCCTGGCTGCTGTGGTGGCCGAGGTCAACAACACCTTTGGCGAGCGCCACGCCTATGTGCTCTCAGGCGCGGGCCTCAAGCTGGGCGGTGAGCTCACGGCGCGCAAGGTGTTTCATGTCTCGCCGTTTTGCGCCGTCACGGGCGGCTACCGCTTTCGCTTCATGCGCACGGGGGCTTGGGGCGCGGGTGCGCCAGAGGCCGCAGACCGTTTGATCGCTTGCGTGAACCACGATGACGAAGCGGGCCCGCTGTTGCAGACCAGCCAGGCCGGCACCCTGCAGCCACTCACCCCGGCCAGTGCACGCCATGCCTTTTGGGGCTGGCCCTTGATGACCTGGGGCGTGGTGGCTCGCATCCATTGGCAGGCTTTGCGCGTATGGCTCAAAGGCGTGCCCTTTCATCGCAAGCCCGAGCCCCCAGCCCATTTGCTCAGCCAGGGCGAGCCTTTGTGAACGCCTTCGCGGCATCCGGTGTCAACACGCTGTCCAACCCCCACTTCATTGAATCAGACAGGCCCACAGCTCATGAACCCTTCCACCCTCCAGCGCAAGCGATTTGAGCCCGTGTCGAATGCCGGTGCTGTGCCGCACCAAGGTCCGGCGCACGCCGCGCACCTGCCGAAGTCGGCGCCGGCCTCGGCACATCTGGTGTTCAAGATGCTGGGCAAGCTGGTGCATGGCTCGGTGGTGGTGCAGTGGCCCGATGGCAGCCATGCGCACTTCGGTGCACTGCCCCAGGGGCATCAGTCCTCGCCGCATGAATCGGCCTATTTGCACCTGCACCACTGGCGCGTGTGCAGCCAGGTGGTCAAATCTGGCGACATCGGCTTTGCCGAGGGTTACATCGCGGGTGACTGGTCCACGCCTGACCTGACCGCGCTGCTCAAGGTCTTCATCGCCAACCGCGATCAGATCGAAGCCGTGATCTATGGCCACTGGCTGGGCCGCCTGGCCTATCGCATCAAGCACCTGCTCAACCACAACTCCAAGGCCAACAGCCGCAAGAACATCCACGCCCACTACGACCTGGGCAATGGCTTTTACAAGCGCTGGCTGGACGAGACCATGAACTACTCGGCCGCCTTGTTCGAAGGCGACCTGGGCAAGCCCTTGCCCGAGGCCCAGCACGCCAAGGTGCGCCGCGCCCTGGTCGAGGCCGGTGTGATCGGCGGGCCCGCCGGCCAGCGCGTGCTGGAGATCGGTTGCGGCTGGGGCGCCTTGGCCGAAAAGGCCGTGCTCGAAGGCCAGGCCCGTGTCACGGGGGTGACCCTGTCCAGCGAGCAGCTGGCCTGGGCCAACGAGCGCCTGGCCCGCATCGGCGCTGAAGGTCGCGCCGATTTGCGCCTGCAGGATTACCGCGACATCCAGGACGAGCCCTTCGACGCGGTGCTCTCCATCGAGATGTTCGAGGCCGTGGGTCAGGCCTATTGGCCTGTGTATTTCAAGAACCTGAGCCGCCTGCTCAAGCGTGGTGGCAAAGCCTGCGTGCAGACCATCACCATCCGCGATGACCTGTTCGATCGCTACAGCAAGTCGACCGACTTCATCCAGCAGTACATCTTCCCAGGCGGCATGCTGCCCAGCGACGAGCAGTTCCGCAAGCAGGCGGCCCAGGCGGGCCTGAAAGTGGTCATGGCCCATGCCTTTGGCCCCGACTACGCCGAGACCCTGCGCCGCTGGCACCTTGATTTCAACGCGCGCCAGGCCGAGGTGCGCGCCCTGGGTTTTGACGAGCGCTTTGCCCGCATCTGGAACTTCTACCTTTGCTATTGCGAAGCCGCCTTTGACACCGGCAACACCAACGTGGTCCAGTACACCCTGGCCCATGCCTGAGGCCTGCTTGGCATGCCTTGCGCCGCCAGCCTCACATGCCTGCGCCTGACGTGAACGCCCACCCAAGCGCCACCCATGGGCGCTGGGCCCACGCCAGCTACGGCGCCCTGGGCCTGCCCCTGGCCTTTGTGGCCCTGCCGCTGTATGTGATCTTGCCTTCGCACTACGCCAGCCAGTTGGGCGTGCCCTTGGCGGCGCTGGGCATGGTGCTGCTGGGCAGCCGGCTGCTGGACGCCGTGGCCGACCCGATCATCGGCTTGTGGGCCGATGCCCGCTTGGGCCAGGCAGGCGCACCGTGGCGCATCATCGCTTGGGCAGCTGTGGTGTTGGCTGCGGGATTTTGGGCCTTGTTCTTCCCGCCCGTGCAAGGCGTTGATGCCCGCCTGTGGTGGTGTGCCTTGAGCCTGACGTTGACTTGCTGGGCCTTCAGCGCCTGCAGCATCACCCACCAAGCTTGGGGCACGCGCCTGGGCGGCGACGCCACCGCGAGGGCCCGATGGGTGGCCTGGCGCGAAGGCTTGGGCCTGCTGGGCGTGCTGGTGGCCAATGGCCTGGCGGCGAGCCTGGGCCCCGCCGCCATGGCCCTGGCTTTGAGCGTGACCTTGGCCGTGGGCGTGTGGGCCTTGAAGCGAGCGCCTCAGCCGCGGCCGGGTGCGCAAGCCTCTGATGCGTCCCGGCCCGCGAAGACCTTCGCCTCGCGCTGGCAGGCCTGGGCCATGCCCTTGCGCCATGCGCCCTTTCGGCACCTGCTGGCGCTGTTTCTGATCAACGGCATTGCCAACGCGATCCCGGCCACGCTGGTGCTCTTTTTTGTGCAGGACGTGTTGCAACGCCCCGACTGGCTGGGCATCTGCCTGGGCGGCTACTTCCTCACCGGCGCGCTGAGCGTGCCTTTGTGGGTGCGCCTGGTTCGCTGGCTGGGGCCTTCCACCGCCTGGGCCTGCGCCATGGCGGGCTATGTGCTCACCTTTGGTGGCGTGCTCTGGGTGGGCGCAGGTGACGTGCTCGCTTACGCCGCAGTCTGCATGGCCAGCGGGTTCATGTTGGGTGCTGACCTGACCTTGCCCGGCACCTTGCTGGCGGGCGTGATCCAGCGGCATGACGCGGCCCAGCTCGGTGGTGCAAGCGCACCGAACAGACCGGCGCCCACCAGCGAGGGCATCTTCACGGGCTGGTGGCAACTGGCCACCAAGCTCAACTTGGCGGTGGCTGCGGGGCTGGCACTGCCTGCATTGGGCTGGCTGGGTTATGCGCCCGGCAGCCGCGATGCGCAAGCCTTGTGGCACCTCACCTTGGTTTACGGCGCCTTGCCGTGTGCCCTCAAGCTGGTGGCTGTGGCCGCCTGGTGGGGGCTTTGGCATCGAAAGGGATGGGAATGACATTCACGCACAAACGTTTGAGGCTGGCGGCCCTAGCTTTGTCGATGGGCGGCTTGCTGAGCCTGGCTGGCTGTGGCTCAGCCCCTCAAGCGGCGGATTACGCCAACGAACGCCCCGTGCTTGACTTGCGCACCTACTTCAACGGCCCTGTCGCGGCCCACGGCCTGTTCACCGACCGGTCAGGGCGAGTGGTCAAGCGCTTCACCGTGGCCTTGGTGGGCACCTGGAATGGCTCGCAAGGCGTGCTTGAAGAAGATTTCGCCTACAGCGATGGCACCAAGCAGCGCCGCGTCTGGCGCTTGACCGACCTGGGCGATGGCCGCTTCACCGGCCGGGCCGACGACGTGGTGGGCGAGGCCCAAGGCACGGCCAGTGGCAATGCCCTGAACTGGCGTTACACCCTGGCCTTGCCGGTCGATGGTCGCGTCATCAACGTGCAGTTCGACGACTGGATGTACCAGATGAGCGAGGGCGTGATGCTCAACAAGGCCGAGATGTCCAAGTTCGGCATCCGCCTGGGCGAGGTCACCTTGAGCTTTCAAAAACCCGAGGCAAAGCGCTGAGGC
Source organism: Pseudomonadota bacterium (assembly GCA_041165245.1). GTDB lineage: Bacteria > Pseudomonadota > Gammaproteobacteria > Burkholderiales > Burkholderiaceae_C > Aquabacterium. The sequence continues at coordinate 365 of JBEANX010000029.1, read as the reverse complement.
GCACAGGCACACACACCATGTCACTCAACCCCCGCATGACCGACTGGACAGGCCGCACGGTCTGGCTCGTGGGTGCCTCCAGCGGCATCGGACAAGCCTTGGCGGCTCAATTGCATGGCCTGGGCGCCAATGTGATCGTGTCCGCTCGCAGTGAGGCGGCCTTGCAGGCCTTCGTGAGTGCGCACCCAGGCAGCCATGCGCTGGCGCTGGACGCGAGCGACCGACAAGCCGTGGCCAGGGCCATGCCTGAGGTGCTGTCCCTCGCCGGTCAAAAAGGCACCACCGGCGTGCTCGACTTGGTGGTCTATTGCGCCGCGCATTACCGCGCCCAGCGCGCCACCCACTTTGACCTGGACGACGCCCTC
>JBEANX010000028.1:0-2589 GCA_041165245.1 Pseudomonadota bacterium | reverse complement strand
AAGGTCGAGCAAGGCAGCCTGATCGGTGCCGTGGGCGCCACCGGCTGGGCCACGGGCCCGCACCTTCACTTCGAGTTCAAGGTCAATGGCGACCATGTGGACCCGATGCAAATTGCCCGCGCCTCTGAAAGCACGCAGCTCTCCCCACAAGCCTTGGCGCAATTCAAGCGCATGGCCGTGAGCACCGCTCTGCGCCTGGACATGGCCGAGCAGCAGCAAGTGGCCGGGGTGCGTGGCGCCCGCCGCTTTGAGTGAGCACTCGCCAAGCGTCCAGCCCTGATGGGGCGCCCGGTATCACGCAGGCCTACATCGGCCTGATGTCGGGCACCTCGATGGACGGGGTTGATGGCGTGCTGGGCCTGATCGGGCACGACGGCCAGTGGCAAGGCTCGCTGGCCCATGCTCACGAGCCTTTTGATGCCTCCCTGCGCGCCGAACTCCTGGCGCTGAACACCCCGGGGCTTGATGAGATTCACCGCGCCGCCTTGGCAGGCCAAGCTTTGGCGCGGGCCTATGCCAGAGTCACCCACCAGTTGTTGCCCGCCCTGCCCGCTGGCGCGTCGGTGCGCGCCCTGGGCGCCCATGGCCAGACGGTGCGACACCGCCCCGAGCTGGGCTACACCACGCAATTGTTGGCGCCAGCGCTGCTGGCTGAACTCACGGGCGTCGATGTCGTGGCGGACCTGCGCAGCCGCGATGTGGCTGCGGGCGGCCAAGGCGCGCCGTTGGTGCCCATCTTCCACCAGGCCGTGATGGCTAGCCCTGAGCATGGCGTGGCCGTGTTGAATGTGGGCGGCATTGCCAATGTGAGCTTGCTCAGGCCGGGCCAGACGCCGCTCGGCTTTGACACCGGCCCTGGCAATGTGCTGATGGACCTGTGGTGCCAACAGCTGAAGGGCCTGCCCTATGACGCCGATGGCGCCTGGGCCGCCTCTGGCACTGTGCAGCCCGATTGGCTGGCCCTTGCCCTGGCCGAGCCTTACTTCGCCCTACCGGCACCCAAAAGCACCGGCCGAGACCTGTTCCACACCGCATGGCTGCAAGGCTGGCTGGCACATTGCGGCTTGAGCCCACAGGACGCTGCCCTTCGTGGCGCCGACATTCAGGCCACTTTGTGCGAACTGACGGCCCAAAGCTGCGCTCAGAGCATTGGCTCGGCCGCTTCTGAGGTGCTGGTGTGTGGGGGTGGCGCGCTCAACGGGCACTTCATGCGCTCGCTGCAGTCGGCCTTGCTGGCGCGAGGATCGAGCGCTCAGGTAGAAACCACCGAGACGCGAGGCCTGCCTCCCATGGAAGTCGAAGCCGCCGCCTTTGCGTGGTTGGCTTGGGCCTGCGTGAACCGCAAGCCTGGCAATGTGCCCGCTGTGACAGGGGCTGCAGGGCCGCGCGTGCTGGGCGCGATCTACCCCGCTTGAGAAACCAACAGGAGCAGCTTGAGAAGCCCTCGGGGTGTCTCAGCCGGGCCTGCGTCATCCCGACACGGGCCCGTTGAGGCTCAGGAAACTCAGACCGAGAAGCTGGAGCCGCAACCGCAGGTGGTCGAAGCGTTGGGGTTGCGGATCACGAACTGAGCGCCCTCCAAATCGTCCTTGTAGTCAATCTCGGCACCGATCAGGTACTGCAGGCTCATGGCGTCGATCAGCAAGGTCACGCCGTTCTTGTGCATGGGCGTGTCGTCTTCGTTGGTGATCTCATCAAACGTGAAGCCGTACTGGAAGCCAGAGCAGCCGCCGCCTTGCACAAACACGCGCAGCTTGAGTTCGGGGTTGCCCTCTTCAGCCACGAGTTCGGCCACCTTGGCTGCGGCGCTGTCGGTGAAGACGATGGGCGCAGGAGGGGCCTCGAAGGTTTCATCAACGGGGGTCAGGGCTGCGGTGGCAGTGCTCATGGTTCAACAATCTCCAAAAAATCTAAATCTGGCCCTGGGGCACTCAGTGCACGTGGGGGCAAATGGGCGCCACATCAAGTGCTGCCATCGACCGTGTCATCAACCGTTGTTGGCCGCCAGCTTCAACGCAGGCTTGTCCTCGGCCTTCATCGGGTGCAATTCACCATCGATGGTGGCCCCTTGGTGCATTTCAAGGGCTTCGTACCTGACGTCTCCGACGATACGCGCTTTGGGCTGCAGCTCCAACAGGTCCTCCGATTCAACCGGACCGGTGACGAGGCCATTGATGATGACATGCCCGGCGCGCACACGGCCCGTGACCTTGGCCTTCTCGCTGATGACGAGCAGGGTGCGCTTGTCACCCACCGAGGTGATGTTGCCGATGACCTCGCCGTCAATGCGCAAACCGTCGGAAAAACGGATCTCGCCCTGCAGCACGGTGCCTTCACCAATGAGGGTGCGAATGGGTGGGGTCTTCTTCCAGCCGAACATGGGCAAGCTCCTAGAGGGTTGAGATCGCAGGGGGCGCAAGGTTTGCATCAAAAGGCCCGGGCGTCAATGCCCAAGCCAAGTGATTGTTCGTGATGGGCATCACAGCTTGAGGCTTTGCGTGGTCTGCACGCGGCCTTGGTCGTCCAGCACACGCACTTGCACCTGTTTGACCACGGCGGTGGAGGGGTATTCAGCCATGCCATCCAGGC
>JBEANX010000027.1:0-3068 GCA_041165245.1 Pseudomonadota bacterium | reverse complement strand
ACGGCGGGCAGTCGATCAGCACGAAGTCGTAATCGGCACTGGCCGCTTCGATGGCGCCTTTCAAACGGCGGTCACGCCGCTCCAGGGTGACGAGTTCGATCTCGGCACCGGCCAACTCGCGGTTGGCACCCAGCACGTCGTAGCCGCCTTTGGGGCTGCGCTGGCGCACTTCGGCAATGGTGGCGTCTTCCAGCAGCACGTCGTAGACCGTGCGTTCGAGCTGGCGTTTGTCCACGCCCGAGCCCATGGTGGCGTTGCCTTGGGGGTCGAGGTCGACGATGAGCACGCGCTGACCGATCAGGGCCAAGCCTGCGGCCAGGTTCACGGTGGTGGTGGTCTTGCCGACCCCACCCTTTTGGTTGGCAATGCAGAAGATGTGCGGCATGGATTCATTATCCATCGCGCCACGCTCGCGGGTTTGCCCGTCGTTCACGTCGATGTTGACCCGCCATCATGCAAAGGGCCCAATCAATGCATGCGCCAGCGCCTTGCACGCTCGCCCAAATCAACACCCATGCATCACCAGGAGACACACATGTCCTTCTCACAACGATCGCTGCTGCGCCTGAGCAGCACGGCCCTGGCCGCCACGCTGCTGCTGGCTTGCGCCAGCCAGGCCGCCACGCCCGCCCCCAATGCCGATGGTGAAGTCATCCCTGCCGACGAAGCGGCCGCCATTGCGGCGGTGAGCTCCAGCCTCAAGGCCAGCGTGCAAGCGGTGCAAGCCAAAGAAGGCCGTGCCTTCCGTGATGCCCACCGCAAGGCGCATGGTTGCGTGAGCGCCAAGTTCACCGTGCTCGGTGGCTTGGACAACAAGCTGGCCGTGGGCCTGTTTGCCAAGCCCGCCAGCTACGACGCCGTGATCCGTTACAGCAACGGCAGCCAGACCACCGACGACACCAAGGGCGACGCCCGCGGCATGGCCGTCAAGATCCTGGGTGTGCCTGGCCCCAAACTGCTGGACGACGAACCCGGCGCCAGCACGCAAGACTTCTTGCTGATGAACAGCAATGTCTTCTTCGTGAAGAACGCCAAGGAATACGTGAGCTTCCAGAAGGCCATCACCGGCGGCGCCTTCGCGCTGGCGGGCTGGCTGGCCACGCACGCCTTCAATGAAGGCGCGACGCTGCTGAAGATCCAAGGCGCCAAGGTCACCAACCCTTTGAACGTGCGCTACTTCAGCCCCGTGCCCAACAAGCTGGGCAACCAGCAGATGAAGGTCTCGGCCACGCCTTGTGCGGGCGCCACCTTCCAGGGTGCGGCCACCGGCCCTGACCTGCTGCGCGAGAACCTGCAAGCCACCTTGAACCAGCAAGGCGCTTGCTTTGATTTTGCCGTGCAGCTGCGCACCGACCCGGCCAAGATGCCGATCGAAGACGCCACGGTGGAATGGAAAGAAAGCGCCTCGCCTTTTGTGAAGGTGGCGCGCATCGAGATCCCCAGCCAGCAGGCCGAACAGGGTGAGGCCTGCGAGGTTCGCTCCTTCACGCCTTGGCACAGCCTGGCCGAGCACCGCCCCCTGGGTGGCATCCAGCGCGTGCGCAAGACGGTCTATCAGGACATCTCGGTGCTGCGCCACCAGCTGAATGGTCAGCCACGCATCGAGCCCTGAGCCGCTCCAGACGTGAAGCCAGTGCGCCCCCTTGAGCAGGGGGCGCGCGACATGCGGCTGTCACACTTGCTTCATGAAGGTCCGCCAAGCTGCGGGGAAACTGAACCCATGATGAACGAAGCCTGACCATCAGGCCCGTGCGTCATGGGCACACCACCCCCACCGGCAGTCCCCATGAAGCACACCCTCCTTGCCCTGGCCATCGGCTCCGCCCTGGCCGCCTCTTCTGTGTCGGCCCAAGCCGGCTTGCTCGACAGCGCCACCAAGGCCTGGAGCTACGTTCACAGCGCCACCAATGGCAGCACATCGGGCTTTCTGTCCGAGATCGTGACCTATGACAAGGCCCAGAATCAGCTGTGGGTCTCGGGTGTGACGGGCGTGGACGTGCTCAACGCCAGCACCGGCAGCCGCCTAGGCCACATCGACATCAGCAGCTTTGGCTCGGTCAACAGCGTGGCCATCAGCAACGGCGTGGCCGCCTTGGCGATTGAATCCACCAACCGCACGGGCCCTGGCATCGTGCAGCTGTACGACACCACGACGCGCAGCCTGCTCAGCGGCACCAACACCATCACCGTGGGCGCCCTGCCCGACATGCTGACCTTCACGCCCGACGGCAGCCGCTTGCTCGTGGCCAACGAGGCTTCGCCCAGCACCTATGGCGCCTTGACCTCTGCCACAGGCACCTTCCCGCGCAGCTATGGCGCATCCAGCACCGACCCCGTGGGCAGCGTGAGCATCATCAACATGAACACCCGCTCGGTGGTGGCCACGGCCAACCCCAACACGGCCCCTCGCACGGGCAGCAACATCCGCACGAACACGGGCATGGACTTCGAGCCCGAGTACATCGCCGTGAACGCCGCAGGCACGCAGGCCTATGTCTCGCTGCAAGAAGCCAACGCCATGGGTGTGCTGGACATCGCCTCCGGCACCTTCAGCAAAGTGATCGGCCTGGGCCTGAAAGACTTCAGCCTGCCCGGCAACCGCATGGACCCGCTGAACAATGGCACGGTCAACCTGATCTCGCCCGCCGCGCGTGGCCTGTACATGCCCGACGGCATGGCCACCTTCACCGCCAATGGCCAGACCTTCATCGCCATGGCCAACGAGGGTGACTACCGCGAGGACGACGGCGACCGCTCGGCCGCCAGTGCCTTAGGCGCAGCCAGCCCGCTGAACAACCTGCGTGTTTCCAACACCGATTCCAGCACCGGCAACCTGATCGCCGCTGGCGGCCGCTCGTTTTCGATCCGCGACGCCGACGGCAACCTGGTCTATGACAGCGGTGAGATCCTCGACCGCGAAGCCGCTGCCCTGGGCATCTATGACGACGCCCGCAGCCGCGACAAGGGCGTGGAGCCCGAAGGCATGGAGGTCATGACCATCAACGGCCGCACCGTGGCCTTCGTGGGCCTGGAGCGCACCACCAAGTCGGCCGTGGCCGCCTTTGACA
>JBEANX010000026.1:0-5652 GCA_041165245.1 Pseudomonadota bacterium | reverse complement strand
GAAGGATGAGCCCTCGGCATCGGTGTCCTTCTCGGCCAAGAAGAAGTTCTCGATGCCATTGACCACCGCCTTGAACACGCGCATGGCAGAGGTGAAGCCGTCCGCATCGGGGGGCGTGGTGCCCGTCAGCAAGGTTTCGACTTCGGCTGCGCCGGCGGTGAAGCTGGTGCCATTGTCGCGGACCGTGGCTGTGCCATCGGTGTTGAACTTGAGGGAGACAGCAGCACGGTCCGGGGCTTTGCATTCCACGGTGGTGAAGGTCCGCTCCTTGAGCAGGTTCTGGTCGGTGACTTGGCTGACCTTCACGGCATTGTCAAAGTTCACAGCCAGCAAGTCAGCATCGGCATTGCACAGCTCGGTGTACCAGGTATCGCCCTGGGCACTGAACAAGGTTTCGCCGGATTGAGCCGGTTCCTGCCCACTCTTGACGGCCAGATCGCCAAAGGCATCGATTCGGCTGCCCACAGCGACAGGTGGGATCACCGGAGTCGTGGGCTCTGCCGCAAAGGCGCGGGTGACCTCGGTGCTGTAGTTCACCCCATCGGCATCACGCACCTCGATCTTCACGTAGCTGGAAGTGGCCTTGGTGGCCACCTCAGGCATGAAGCTGGAAGGAATGGTCAGCTTCGCTTTGTTCGTGCTGTCCGGGACCACGTGCTCGCTGGCCAGTGAGGCCGTGGCATTGCTGCAGCTGGCCTGCACCTGGCTGTTGACACTGCCTTCAGGCTTGGTCCATTCCACCAGGCCGCCAAATGCCGCGCACCAGGGGGCGTTCACTGGGGTGACCACCGTCGGGAACTTGCCTTCAGCTGTTGCAGGGCTTGGCACGCTCTTGGTGCCCAGGTATTGCTGGTAAGTGGCCAATGGGGTGGTGCTGTCCCCGTTGTAGACCTTGATGGTGTACACGCTGCTTGAAGTGGGCGAGGCGTCGCCCAACTGGGTCCAGGCGCTGCCGCCACCCTTTTCAAACTGGAAGTTTTGTTGGGCCGAGCCCGTCATCACCACGCCATCGGTGGGCAGGCCAGGGCCGGTGACCACCGCGCGGGTGGCCAGCGATGTGCCCGCGTCAATGCCGATGTAAAGGCCCGTGCCCGAGTAACTCACTGTCTGTGTGCCCTTGGCATCCACCGAGAGCCCTTGAAAAGCCACGCCCTCCAGATTGATGTAAACCAAGCGGCGCTCACCGGCAATCTTCCATTGGCCGTTGACTTTGCTGAGCAAGGTGGCCGTGTTGCCGGTGTCCGATGCGTCTGCACCTGCAACCAGCACGCCCAGGTTGTCGTCGGTGATGTCACCACTGGCGGTCTTGGCCGCATCGATGTTGTTGGGCTGGGCTTCATCAAAGGCCACGATGCGCTTGAGCACCGCGCGGCGACCGACCTTGCCATCGCGCAGTTGGTCTTGGGCCCATGCGGCGCAGTCACCCACAGAGTCCACAAAGTTGGGCGCACACAGCGCCGTCAGAGCTTGCGCTGTGGGCAGCTGGGTGGCGTACAGCGCGTTGTATCGGTCGAGCAGCGCTTGAACTTCGGCCACGCGCTGGGTCTTGGTCGGGTCGCTGGTGGTTTGCTTGAGCAGCTTCTTGCTGTCTTCCGTCAGCGTGATCTTGGTGGTGTCGTCGGTGCCCTTGGTTTGCAAGTTGTCGGAGACGCTGTCGCCCGTGACTTTGCTGACAATGGTGGCCGTCTTGGTGGCCGCATCCACGTTGATCTCCAGCACGTCCAGCAGGCCGTCCACACCGCTGTGGTTGGCGGCGAAGGGCACGCGCAGGAAGTCCACATTGGTCAGGCCTGCAGCCTCCAGCACCGGGGCCAGCTTGGCTTGCAGGTCTTTGAGGGCGTTGTCGACCGAGGCTTTGTCCAGCTTGCTGAAGTCAGGCGCGCTGAAGAAGGCTTCAGCCGCTTGCCCGCCCAGGTTGGCCACGATCAGGTCGCTCAGGGGCGTGATGTTGATGGTGCTGTTGAAGTCAGCAGCCGAAACGGGCGCTGTCAGCACGATCTGCTTGTTGCCCACCGTGCCCACTGCGCGCAGCAGGAAGGGCGCTTGCAAGCCGGTGACGTCGATGCGGTAGCTGCCGTCGGCCGCGATGGTGCCGGTGCGGACCAGGCCATTGGCGTCTTTGGCCGTGACGGTGCCGCTGACGGCTGCGCCGGTGGCCACGGTGCCACTGAGGGTGACCGGGGTTTTGTCGACCACGGGGTCTTTGCTGGTGCTCGCCTCGGGGGCACTGCCTCCGCCGCCACCGCAAGCGGCCAGGGCGCTCAGCGCCATCGCCGAAAGAAGGTGTTGACCCCAGCGGGTGTGGCGAATGGAGCGTGGGTGTACTGCGCGGGGCATGGGCCTGTGTCCTGAAAGCTTGATGAAAGTGTCACAGGGTACACATCGGCCCACCGCCGCTTGTATCAGCTGTATCAGTGAGCGTTGGGCAGCGCTGGGCCCAATGGGGTCAGGAAGTCGTCATAGCCATCCTCCACCAGTTGCTGGTGCAGGGCCGGGTGGGCTTGCAGCAGGGCTCTCAGATCACGCTCATGCGTCTGGCGCGGCAAGCCGGGGTGGGGCCACAGGTGCGCAAACCGCAGGGCCAGGACCAGCGCGATGGCCTGCTGTCGGGTGTCGCCGGTCAGGTGGCTGCGGCGGATGCCTTCGGTGAAAAACTCGCCTTGCCAGGGGTGTCGGTTGTCCAGCAGCAGTGCGCTGCGTAATTCGCTCTGGATCACCACGCTTTGACGCATCAGCGCCTGCAATTCCTTGTGGTGGTCCAGCCACAGTTGCCCCATGAAGAGGTAATCCCAGCAGGACGAACCCATGAGGTTGTGGCGGTGGTCATAGTGCACGGCCATGCCATACCACTGGCACACCTCCAGCAAACCGCACAGGCCCTGCGAGTGCGCCTTTTGCAGGTGAAAGGCCAGGTTGAAGAGCACATCGGGCACTTTGGCCGCATCTTGTGCAGCCATGCGCAGGTACAGGGCCGATTCAAAGTGCGCCAGCGCCAGGCCATGGGCCTGCTCGGCCTCACGCGGAGCGGCCACCATGTGCCTGCGCGCCAGCAAAGCCTGCAGGTTGTGCCACTCGGCCAAGGCCGTGCGGTCAGGGGCGTGCAGATGCTCAGGCGGTTGGGCGGTGTGGCGCAGCGATTCGTACGCCACCGCCGGGTTCTCGTCGTAGCGGATGCGGTCAAGCATGAACTTGGCCATGCTGGCCATGCCAGGTGCCTTGTGCGAGGTCTCGCCCAGCTGGATGATGCGCAGGCAGCACTGGCGCGCCGGGCCGTACTCGCCATGGTGCTTGAGGGCATAGGCGTCTTTGAGCAGCACCAGTTGCAGCCCTTCTGGCGTGAGCGGCGCCTCGTAGGCCGTTTGAAGCAACTCGTGGGCGGCCTGAAAATCGCTGTGCCGGTGCAGGTCGTCGGCCACCATCAGGTTGCGCATGAGCAGGTGCAGATCGGCCAGGGCAGGCTCACGGCACAGCAGGGGGCTGTGCCACAGGCCACGCTGCTGAGGGGTTTGCACCACCCCTTCTTGCTGGCGGTGCCGCACCTCCCATTGCGTGCCCGCAGGGCTGTTCAAACGCCAAGGGCCGCCACATTGATCACCCGGCGCATGGGCCAATTGGGGCGCCTGGGCGCCCATGTTGGCAAAGGCCGCCTCGATGGCTTTGATGATGCGTTGGACCTGGGTGCGGTTCAGCGCTTGGGGCTGGCCCAGGCGCTGCAATTCGGCTTGCAGGCATTCCAGCACCAGGGGCTCGCTCTTGAGGTGGCGCGCCACCAGCTGTGCCAGAAAGTGCCCCGCCCAACGGCGCCCCAGGCGTGCCTCGGTGACCACCCCACCCTGATCGATCAGGATGGCGTTGAGCAAGGGGTCGACGGTGATCCGGACAAAGGGCATGGTGGGGGCGGGTTTTGTTAACAATGTAACGAAAGCCATGGCGTGCAGGGTGCTCGAGAGCCCCTGTATCCGGGGGAATTTGGGTGTGTCGCGGGCTTCATGACGCGCTCAACAGCGCTGCCAAGCTGCCGATAACCCTCAAGCAGACTTGCTGTGTCCAAGCCTGCATGACGGCCATGCTCAAGAAGATACCAATCGATCAATTGCGTCTGGGAATGCACGTCCATGAGGTGTGCGGCTCTTGGATGGATCATCCATTTTGGAAGTCGTCGTTTCGACTGAAGTCCGAGGAGCAACTGCAGCAACTTCAAAAGAGCGCCGTGCGCCATGTGGTGATCGACACCGTCAAGGGGGACGACCTGCCGGCCACCGTGGGCGATCCAATCGTGGTGGCCTCCGAGCCTCCGTGTGAGCCGCTGGCCACGCAGGCCAAGGCACCGGCCCATGTCGCCCCACCCAAGCCGGTGTCCATGCAGGAGGAGATGCAGCGCGCCAACCGCATCGTCTCCGAGGGCAAGGGCGCCATGAAGACCATGTTCGAAGACATGCGCCTGGGCAAGGCGGTCGATGCCGTGCACTGCCTGCCCCTGGTGGAAGAGATCACCCAATCGGTGGCGCGCAACCCGGGCGCCATCGTCAGCCTGGCCCGCTTGAAAACCAGCGACGACTACACCTACATGCATTGCGTGGCTGTGTGCGCCCTCATGGTCTCGCTGGCCCGCCAGTTGAACTTGGCAGACGACGATGTTCGCGAGGCCGGCCTGGCAGGGCTCGTTCATGACCTGGGCAAATCGGCCATGCCAATTGAGGTGCTCAACAAGCCCGGCAAGCTGACGGCCGAAGAATTTGCCATCATCCGCAAGCACCCCGAGGCCGGCCACCGCATGCTGCTCGATGCCAAAGGGGTGGGCGAGGTGCCGTTGGATGTGTGCCTGCACCACCACGAAAAGGTCAGTGGCAATGGCTACCCGCACCGACTCAAGGGCGACGAGATCTCGGTCTTTGCCCGCATGGGCGCGGTGTGTGATGTGTACGACGCCATCACCTCCAACCGCCCCTACAAGGCGGGGTGGGACCCGTCTGAATCGGTGCAGCGCATGGCGCAGTGGGCGCGCGAGGGCCAGTTTGACGAGGCCATCTTCCAGGCCTTTGTGCGCAGCATCGGCATTTACCCCACCGGCTCACTCGTGAAAATGGCGTCGGGCCGTTTGGCCGTGGTGGTGGAGCAGGGCGCGCAATCGCTCTTGCACCCCGTGGTGCGCTCTTTTTACTCCACCAAGAGCAAAGAGCCCATCGCGCCCGAGTTGATCGACACGGCGCGCAGCACGGACCAGATCGTCTCGCGGGAGTCTCCTGCGCAATGGGGTTTTGCCAAGCTGGACGAGCTCTGGCAGGGGCCCGGCTGAAGGCCCGGCTCCGCCCTCACTGCGTCGACAAACTCAAACCCGCGTGTTCGCGCAAGGGGTGGAAGTGCACCAGCGGGTGGCGCTCCGCCGTGAGCCGCAGGTCATACGCCGAGGTCATCATGTAGGCCAGGGTGTCGGCTGCATCCAGCGCCAGCTTGCTGGCGTTTTCATCGGTGAATTTCTTGAGCGCGGCCGGGGTGTCGGCCGTGATCCAGCGGGCGCCTACAAAGCGGCAGGGCATCAGGCGGATGTCCACGCTGTACTCGGCCTTCAGGCGGTGCTGCACCACTTCGAACTGCAGTTGGCCCACGGCGCCCAGCAGCATCGAGCCACCGGATTCGGGGCGGAACACCTGA
>JBEANX010000025.1:0-3397 GCA_041165245.1 Pseudomonadota bacterium | reverse complement strand
CGACCCCGCCCTGGCCCCGCCGCCCAAAACCGGCGCGCTCTCGCTGAGCACCTACCAGCTCACCAAGCGCTTTGGCAGCTTCACGGCGCTCGATGCCGTGTCCATCGACGTGCGGCCTGGCACCGTGCATGCCTTGCTGGGCGAAAACGGCGCCGGCAAGAGCACCCTGGTCAAGGCCGTGGTGGGCTACCACCAAGCCGAGGAGGGCGCGGTGCTGCTTGATGGCCGTGAGGTGGCCATCACTTCGCCGGTGGTGGCGCGCCAGTTGGGCATCGGCATGGTCTACCAGCACTTCACCGTGGTGCCGGGCATGACAGTGGCTGAGAACCTCTTGCTGGCCAAGGGCGAGCTGCCGGCCATCGTGCCTTGGGTGAAGGTGCGGCGCGAATTGCAAGCATTTCTGGCCACCACGCCCTTCAAGCTGGACCTCGGTGCCCGGCCCATGGACATGTCGGCCGGCGAGAAGCAAAAGCTGGAGATCCTCAAGCAGCTCTACCTCAAGCCACGTTTGTTGATCCTTGATGAGCCCACCTCGGTGCTGACGCCGCAAGAGGCCGATGAGGTGCTGGGCTTGCTGCGTGACCGTGCGCATGCGGGCGATGTGTCGATCGTGATGATCACGCACAAGTTCCGCGAGGTCATGGACGTGGCCGACGACGTGAGCGTGCTGCGCCGTGGCCGCCTGATGTGCACGGGCCGTGTGGCCGACACCACCCCTGCAGAGCTGGCCGCAGCCATGGTGGGCCAATCTGACAAAGCCACCGATGCTGCGGCAAATGCCGTGCTGGCCGAGGTGCTGCACGAAGACCCCAATGCCGCACATGGCATGGCCCCCCATCCCGCCTTGCAAGCCACCCGTGCGCAAGGCCCTGGCCCCGTGCGTTTGAAGGTGAGGGATTTGTGCGTGCTGGGCGACCGCGGCGAGCAGGCGGTCAATGGCCTGAGCCTGCAGGTGCATGCGGGCGAGATCCTGGGCATCGCGGGCGTGTCAGGCAATGGCCAACGTGAGCTCATGGAAGCCCTGGTGGGCCAGCGCAACCGTGAATCTGGCCAGGTTTGGGTGAAAGACGAGCCCTATGCCGCACGCCGCAGCCAAAACCAGCGCCTGAATGTGCGCAGCCTGCCCGAAGAGCCCTTGCGCAATGCCTGTGTGGGCGACTTGAGCGTGGCCATGAACATCGGCCTGCGCCGGTTCGATCAGGCCCCAGCGGCCTGGGGCGGGTGGATGCGCCCCTCGGTGCTCAAACAACAGGCCCGAGCCTTGATCGCCGAGTACAAGGTCAAGACCCAAGGCGAGAACGCGCCCATCCGATCGCTCTCAGGTGGCAATGTGCAGCGAGCCGTGTTGGCCCGAGAGCTCGATGGCCAGGTTGACGTGCTGCTGGTCTCCAACCCGGTGTTCGGCCTGGACTTCGCCGCCGTGGCTGAGATCCACAGCCGCTTGCGTGCCGTGCGTGCTCATGGTGGCGCTGTGCTGCTGGTGAGCGAAGACCTGGACGAATTGCTCAGCCTGGCCGACCGGATCGTGGTCATCAGCGAAGGCCAACTCGTGCATGAATGCCTGGCCGTGGAGGCCGACCGGCGCGTGCTGGGTGCCTTCATGGCAGGCGGACACGAACACCATGAAGCCCCATCAGCCACCCAGCCCGACACCAGCGCCAACACCATGGAGGCCGCCGCATGAATGCCGCATCTGCCGTCCACCCCACCGACCTGCGCGTGGTGCAGGCCCAGCCCTTTGAGTTCAGCTTTGAGCTGGCGCGCACGGCCTTGCTCATCATCGACATGCAGCGCGATTTCGTCGAGCCCGGTGGCTTTGGCGAGAGCTTGGGCAATGACGTGTCCTTGCTGCAAGCCATCGTGCCCACGGTGCGTGCGGTGCTCTTGGCCTGGCGCGAAGCAGGCGGCTACGTGGTGCACACCCGCGAGGCCCATGCGGCTGACTTGAGCGATTGCCCACCCGCCAAGCGCCTGCGTGGCAACCCCTCCTTGCGCATTGGCGATGTGGGGCCCATGGGCCGCATCCTGGTGGCGGGCGAGCCGGGCAACGCCATCATCCCTGAGCTGGTGCCCGTTGACGGCGAGCTGGTCATCGACAAGCCAGGCAAGGGTGCGTTCTATGCCACCGACCTGATGGACCAACTCAGCCAGCGCTGCATCACCCACCTGGTCGTGATGGGCGTGACCACCGAGGTTTGCGTGCAGACCTCCATGCGCGAGGCCAATGACCGGGGCTTCGATTGCCTGTTGGTGGAGGACGGCACCGAGAGCTACTTCCCCGCCTTCAAAGCCGCCACGCTGGACATGATCCGCGCCCAAGGCGCCATCGTGGGCTGGACAGCGCCCAGTGCCGCTTTGTTCGCAGCCTTGGCGGCATCTTGAGGGCCAGGCGGTACGGTTGGCATTGACCTTGCTGAATCAAAACAAACACACACACGCTGAGACATGAGCCCCTCCACGAACTTCACCACCATCGCCAGTTGGCTCGCGGCCTACCAGAGCGGCCACACCACACCCGAGCAAGCCTTGGCACCTTTCATCGCGGCAGCGGATCAAGCCGAGCAGATCGCCCCGCAAGATCCTGCTTGGATCAGCCGCGCCAGCGCTGACTTCATCCGCGCCCAGTTGGCGGCCTTGCAAGGCCACTCACCCGCCACACGGCCGCTTTACGGCATCCCCTTTGCCGTGAAAGACAACATCGACGTGGCAGGCCTGCCCACCACCGCCGCCTGCCCAGCCTTTGCCTACACGCCCAGCGTGTCAGCCACCGTGGTGCAACGCCTCATGGCCGCAGGCGCCATCGTGGTGGGCAAGACCAACCTCGATCAATTCGCCACCGGCCTGGTGGGCGCTCGCTCGCCTTACGGTGCACCCAGCAGCACCTTCAGCAGCGTGCACGTGAGCGGCGGCTCCAGTTCGGGCTCGGCCGTGGTGGTCTCACGTGGCGAAGTGCCTTTCGCGCTGGGCACCGACACCGCAGGTTCAGGCCGCGTGCCTGCTGGCTTCAACAACCTGGTGGGCCTCAAGCCCACGCCGGGCCTGGTGCCCATCACCGGTGTGGTGCCGGCCTGCAAGACGCTCGATTGCGTCTCGATCTTCGCGCTCACGGCCACCGATGCGGCCCGTGTGCTCGCCATCATGGAAGGCGCGGAAAGCGGCGCCCCTGTGTTCAACACGGTGAGCTTGCAGCCACCGCGCTGGCCTTCGCAACGGCCCTTGCGCGTGGGGGTGCCCCGCAACGCCGAGTTCTTTGGCGACCTGGCCTATGGCCAAGCCTTCGAGCAAGCCAAGACCTTGTGGGCCCAACTGCACGACCGTGAAGGCCGCCCTTGGCCGGTC
Source organism: Pseudomonadota bacterium (assembly GCA_041165245.1). Classification (GTDB taxonomy): domain Bacteria; phylum Pseudomonadota; class Gammaproteobacteria; order Burkholderiales; family Burkholderiaceae_C; genus Aquabacterium. The sequence continues at coordinate 58 of JBEANX010000025.1, read as the reverse complement.
GAGCTGGTCAAGGTCGACATGCAGCCCTTCAGCGCCGTGGCCAAGCTGCTGTACGAAG
>JBEANX010000024.1:0-3198 GCA_041165245.1 Pseudomonadota bacterium | reverse complement strand
GCCATGACAAGCCTGAGTTGCCCGCCGGCGTGCCCCTGGTGGCTTACCGGTTTTGCCAGGAGGCACTCACCAACATCTCCAAACATGCGCAGGCCAACAAGGTCAGCGTCGATTTGTCGCAAGCCGGTGGTGTCCTGTCTTTGGAAATCAGCGACGACGGCCGCGGCCTGAGCCAAGACGATCTGGCCAAAGCGCGTTCGTTCGGCATCCGCGGTTTGCGCGAGCGCGCCGAACACGTGGGCGGTTGGGTGGACATCAGCAGTGGTGCGCAAGGCACAACCTTGATCCTGTCGGTGCCTCTTTCTGGGCCTGAGAATGGTTTCATCGCCCCGCTGGGCCCAGAATTGGGCATGGAATCTGCCCTGAGCGAGCTTGACCCGGACGACCCGACCATCTGGTCCCAACCATGATCAAAGTCATCCTCTGTGACGACCACGCCCTGATCCGTCGGGGCATCCGCGACACGCTGCTGGACGCTGCCGACATCGAAGTCGTCGGCGAGGCGGGTGATTACGGCGAGTTGCGCGCCCTGCTGCGCGACAAAAGCTGCGACGTGCTGGTGCTCGACATCAACCTGCCCGGCCGCAGTGGCCTGGACGTGCTGCATGTGCTCAAGGAAGAAGGCACGCCCGTCAAGGTGCTGGTGGTCTCCATGTTCCCGGAAGACCAATACGCCATGCGGGCTCTCAAGGCCGGCGCCAGCGGCTACCTCAACAAAGGTGGCGATGCCGCCCAGATCGTGGCTGCCGTTCGGGCCGTGTCGTTGGGCAAGAAGTACGTCACGCCCGAGATGGCGCAGATGTTGGTGGACAACCTCACGGCGCCCGCACCTGAAGATGCGCACCAGAAACTCTCAGACCGCGAATTACAGACCCTGGTGATGATTGCCTCCGGCAAGCGCCTGTCGGACATTGCCGAGCAATTGCTGCTCAGCCCCAAGACGGTGTCGGTGTACCGCGCCCGCGTGCTTGAAAAGCTGGCGCTGACCAACAACGCAGAGCTGACGGTTTACGCGATTCGCAATGGGTTGGTGTGAATCAAGCATGAGACTGGCCCTGAGCCAGCCTCACCTGCTTACTCAATGGGCGTCAACTTGGCAACACTCAGCATCAACCACTTGCTGCCATGGCGCCCGAAGTTCACCTGAATGCGCGCATCCACGCCGTTGCCCTCCAGGGTGAGCACCAGGCCTTCGCCAAACTTGTTGTGGAACACGCTCTGCCCCACCTTGAAGCCGCCTTCTGACTTGGCTTGAGACATGGCCTTGGGGATGGGCGCCGTCAGGTCCTTGAACTCATCTTGCGGCTTGCGCTCGGCCCAACGCTGGCCACCGCCGTAGCCGCCTTGGCCAGAGCCACCCGCTGAGCGCCAAGGCTGCGCCCCAGCCCCCACCATCGAGCCCATGCCCTTGCCGCTGGCCCAGGCATCTTTGTAGGGTTTGTCAAAGCCCGAGCCAAAGCCCTGGTTGCGCGGCGTGAGCCACTTCAAACCCTCCTCGGGCAATTCATCGAGGAAGCGGCTCTTGATGTTGTAGCGAGTCTGGCCATGCAGCATGCGCGTCTGCGAAAAAGTCAGGTGCAGCTTCTTGCGCGCCCGGGTGATGGCCACGTACATCAGGCGGCGCTCTTCCTCCAAGCTCTCGCCGTCGTTCATCGAGTTCTCATGCGGGAAGAGGCCCTCCTCCAAACCCGTGATGAACACATTGTTGAACTCCAGGCCCTTGGCCGCGTGCACCGTCATCAGTTGCACGGCGTCTTGCCCCGCTTGCGCCTGGTTGTCACCCGCTTCCAGCGCAGCGTGGGTCAAAAAGGCGACCAGGGGCGAGATGATCTCGCCCGTCTCGGCATCGGGCAGCACGTCCACTCGGGCCACAGCCACGGGCAGGCCTTGGGCAATCGTGCCTGCGCCTTCGTCAATGGGCATGGCCACAGCGTCTTTGCCAAAGCCCTCTTGCGTCACAAAGGCCTCGGCCGCGTTGACCAGTTCGGCCAAGTTCTCCAGCCGCTCCTGGCCTTCTTTCTCCAGCCGGTAGAACTCGGCCAAGCCAGAGGCATCGACCACGTGTTCGATGATGGCGCGCAGCGTCAGGCCGTGCGTCACTTCGCGCATGGCATCCACCAAGGCCACGAAGGCTTGCAAGTTACTGCCTGCTTTGCCTGGCACGGCTGTGACGCTCTGGCCCAGGCTGCGGCCACTGGAGCGTGCGGCGTCTTGCAGCACTTCCAGCGTGCGGGCACCAATGCCGCGCGCCGGAAAATTCACCACACGCAGGAAGCTGGTGTCGTCGTTGGGGTTCTCAATCAGGCGCAGGTAAGCCAATGCGTGTTTCACTTCGGCCCGCTCGAAGAATCGCAAGCCTCCATAGACCTTATAAGCCACACCCGCGTTGAACAGCGCCGATTCAATCACCCGTGATTGCGCATTGCTGCGGTAAAGCACAGCGATCTCTTTGAGGTCTTGCCCCTCGCGGCGCATCTGGCGGGCCTCATCAACCAGCCATTGGGCCTCGGCGTAGTCGCTGGCCGATTCATACACGCGCACGGGCTCGCCTGCGCCCGCATCGGTGCGCAAGGTTTTGCCCAGGCGCTTGGTGTTGCGCGAAATGAGCGCGTTGGCTGAATCGAGGATGTGGCCAAAGCTGCGGTAGTTCTGCTCCAGCTTGATCACGCCGGGCACCTTGAACTCACGCTCGAAATCAGCCATGTTGCCCACCTGGGCGCCGCGGAAGGCATAGATGCTCTGGTCATCGTCGCCCACGGCCATCACGCTGGTGCCGGTCACCTCAGGGCGGCCCGCAAACATCTTCAGCCAAGCGTACTGCAGGCGGTTGGTGTCCTGGAATTCGTCGACGAGGATGTGCTGGAAGCGGCGCTGGTAGTGCTCACGCAAGGGTTCGTTGTCGCGCATCAACTCGTAGGTGCGCAGCATCAGTTCGGCGAAATCGACCACACCTTCGCGCTGGCACTGGTCTTCATAGGCCTGGTAGACCTCCAGCTGTTTGCGCTGCAGGTCGTCAAAAGGCACGATGTCCTTGGGGCGTTTGCCGTCGTCCTTGGCATGCGAGATGAACCAGCTCGTGGCCTTGGGCACCACTTTTTCTTCGTCGAACTTCAAGCCCTTGATGATGCGTTTGACAGCAGAGAGCTGGTCTTGCGTGTCCAGGATCTGGAAGGCCTGCGGCAGGTTGGCCAGCTTCCA
>JBEANX010000023.1:0-3686 GCA_041165245.1 Pseudomonadota bacterium | reverse complement strand
ACGCCTTTGCGCATCGAAATGAAGCTGTCGGGCAACCCGTTCGACGAGCAGTCCTGAGCAACATCTAAAACTTTACAGATCTCAGGCGCAGAGAAACCCTTCGCGTCGCTTGAAATCCTGCTCAAAGACCTCACACACAGGGAAGAATCCACCCACGGTGGCACCACTTATCCCTGACCCTGACCGCACAAGCGGGCGTGGCGTGTGATAAGGTGTCTTTTCCCAAACTTTTCCATCACGGAGCATATCGTGAGCAACAAAGGGCAACTCCTACAAGACCCGTTCCTTAACCTTTTGCGCAGAGAACACGTGCCGGTGTCCATTTACTTGGTCAACGGCATCAAATTGCAGGGCCAGATCGAATCTTTCGATCAGTACGTGGTTCTGCTCCGCAATACAGTGACCCAAATGGTCTATAAGCACGCGATTTCGACCGTTGTGCCAGGCCGTGCGGTGAACTTCCACGCCAACGACGACGTGCCCGAGTAATCGGCTGCCTCGTTTTCGTCCCACCAGCTTCCAATTCAAACTGACGCCTTGACATCTCCTTCACCGTTTGTGTCTTCGCGTGACCCGAGCTTGCCTCGGGTGGTGCTGGTGGGCGTCGATTTTGGGTCTGGTTCTTCCTTTGACCCGACCCTGGATGAACTGGCTCTGCTGGCTGAATCAGCCGGAGACGAGCCCGTCGCCAAGGTGATCGCGCGCCGCAAGGCGCCCGACGCCGCTTTTTTTGTGGGCTCCGGCAAGGCCGACGAGCTCAAATTCCTGGTGCAGGATCAAAAAGCACAGGCCGTCATTTTTGACCAGGCTCTGTCGCCGGCCCAGCAGCGAAACCTCGAGCGCCACATCGGCGTCGAGGTGCTGGATCGCACCGGCCTCATCCTTGAAATCTTTGGCGCCCGAGCGCGCAGCCACGAAGGCAAGTTGCAGGTCGAGTTGGCGAGGCTTGAGTATCTTTCATCGCGCTTGGTGCGCCGCTGGTCTCACTTGGAGCGCCAACGCGGCGGGGTCGGCTTGCGGGGTGGCCCTGGCGAAACCCAGGTCGAGCTCGATCGCCGCATGATCGACCAGAAGGTCAAGTCGCTCAAGGCACAGCTCATCAAGGTCAAGCGCCAGCGCAACACCCAACGCCGCGGCCGTGAGCGCACGGGCACCTACCGCATCTCGCTGGTGGGCTACACCAATGCGGGCAAGTCCACCTTGTTCAATGCGCTGACGAAGGCGGGCACCTACGCCGCCAACCAGCTCTTTGCCACGCTGGACACCACCACCCGCCAGCTCTATTTGGCTGAAGCCGGCCGCAGCGTGACGCTGTCTGACACCGTGGGTTTCATTCGCGACTTGCCGCACACCTTGGTCGAATCTTTCGAGGCTACCTTGTTGGAAGCCGTGGAGGCCGACGTGCTGCTGCATGTGGTTGACGCCGCCAGCCCTGTGTTGCATGAGCAGATGGCCGAAGTTCAGCGGGTGTTGACTTCCATCGGTGCCGCGCAGATCCCTCAGGTGCTGGTCTACAACAAGGTCGATGCCTTGCCTGAGCACCAGCAGCCGCTGCACTCGCGCGATGTCTTCGAGATGCCTGATGGCACCCACTCGACCCGTGTGTTTGTCAGCGCTTTGACAGGGCAAGGCATGGATGTGTTGCGCCAAGTGCTCTCCCATGCCGCTGTCGAAGGTCTGACCCCCGAATCCTTGCCCTTTCCGGTCGATCCGCGCGCCATCGGCGTGCACAATCCCGAGCAAGATGTTTCACCTGATGGTGGTTTGATGCCGCTGTCTTTGTCATTACCGTCGTTCGACCATGAACATGAACAACGCTGAGTCTTCTCTGGCTGCGCCCAATGGGCGCACGCTCAAGCCTTCGGTCCTGAGCGCTGTGGCCCAGGCCGTGGCGGCCACCGCAGGCTTCCTGACAGGGGCTGCAAGCCGCATCGTTTGGCGCGGCACGCACCGCCTTTACAAGGCGATCCCCGGCGCGGCCCAGCCCAACGTCATGATGGCTGGCCGCGATGACGGACCGCCTGACCTGGACGAACTCTGGCGTGACTTCAACCGCAAGCTCAGCGGGCTTTTCAACAACGGGAAGCCCAGTGGCGACAACAACGGCCCTGGTGGCAGCATGTCGCCTGACCCGACGGGCGCCGGCATTGGCGCCGGCGTGATTCTGGGCCTGGTGGCATTGGCTTGGCTGGGCAGTGGCTTTTTCATCGTGCAAGAAGGCCAGCAAGGCGTGGTGATGTCCTTCGGGCGCTTCAGCCACACAGCCGAAGCTGGCTTTCAATGGCGCGCGCCTTACCCCTTTCAGAGCCACGAGATCGTCAACTTGACACAGTTGCGCTCGATCGATGTGGGCTCATCGTCGGTCACGCAGGGTTCTGGCCTGCGTGACTCGTCCATGCTCACGCGTGACGAGAACATCATCGACATCCAGTTCACCGTGCAGTACCGCCTGGCCGATGCCAAGCAGTACCTGTTCGAGAACCGCAACTCCGACGAGGCCGTGCTGCAGGCCGCCGAGTCGGCCGTGCGTGAGATCGTGGGCGCCAGCACCATGGATTCGGTGCTTTATGAGCAGCGCGATGCCATCTCTGTCGAGCTGTCCAAATCCATCCAGTCACAGATCAACAAGGTCAAGGCGGGTGTGACGGTGGTCAACGTCAACGTCAAGAGTGTGCAGGCGCCCGAGCAGGTGCAAGCCGCCTTTGATGACGCTTTCAAGGCAGGCGCCGACCGCGAGCGTCTCAAGAACGAAGGCCAGGCCTACGCCAATGATGTGATCCCCAAGGCACAGGGCACAGCGGCCCGTCTGCGTGAAGAAGCCTCGGGTTATGCCTCGCGCGTGGTCTCGCAGGCCGAGGGTGATGCTGAACGCTTCCGCTCTGTGTTGACCGAGTACCAAAAGGCCCCGGGTGTGACCCGTGATCGCCTCTATATCGACACCATGCAGCAGGTCTACAGCAACGTCACCAAGGTGATGGTGGACGCCAAGCAGGGCTCGAACATGCTGTACCTGCCGCTTGACAAGCTCATGCAACTCAATGGCGCCCCTTCGGCCACGCCAGCTGCACCAGCCGCCGCCGCCGCTGCGCCAGCCGCGGTGGACGCACCTGCCACCATGCCTGCCACCGGCACTGCCACCCCCGATGCTCGCTCGCGCGACGGCCTGCGCAGCCGCGATCGTGACGCACGGTGATTGACCCGCTCAGGACCCCTCAAATGAACCGAATCGCAAGCATCATCGTCGGCGTCTTGCTGCTGATCATCTTCCTGGCATCGACCTTGTTCGTGGTCGATCAACGCAAGTTCGCCGTGGTCTACGCCCTGGGCGAGATCAAGGAAGTCATCAGCGAACCCGGCCTGAAGTTCAAGCTGCCCGCCCCCCTGCAAAACGTGGTCGAGCTCGACCGTCGCACGCAGACGCTGGACAGCCCAGAGTCCAAGCCCATCTTCACGGCTGAGAAGAAAAGCCTCGTGATCGATTGGCTGCTCAAGTGGCGCATCACCGACCCAAAGCAGTTCATCCGCAACAATGGTGTGGACACACGCAATGCCGAGAGCCGCCTGATCCCCATCGTGCAGGCTGCTTTGAACGAGGAAGTGACCAAGCGCACCGTGACAGCCGTGCTTTCCACCGAGCGTGAAAAGGTCATGCAAGGCGTGATCAAGCGCCTGACGGAAGACGCCAA
>JBEANX010000022.1:0-5861 GCA_041165245.1 Pseudomonadota bacterium | reverse complement strand
AAATTCAATCTAATGAGTTGGTGTTTGTGGTAGCTGGAACGTGGTGCCGTATTTTGAGCAACGTTCAGTTAAATCTCTCACCCACGCTTGAGTCACCTTGTAGGTGCTGCCATTGATGGCTTTTTGGTTTGCCACCACATCCCTTGGGATCTTCAGAATTCGCCTAGAGGCATTCAGCGGCAAGTCGGGTTCATCCCAAAGAATTAGTTTTTTGCCGTCTCGCCACACGAACCAAACCTGTTGCTCGTTGTCAATGGACTCACCGAGTGCGCACATGGTGGTGGAACGGCGCCAGTTTTGGGATTTGAGGTATTCGGCGGCGTGGGTTTTGTACGCTTTGAAAATGCCGCTGCCTGTCAATGCAAAGTGCTTCTCCGTTGGTGAGTTGTGCTCACTGGCCGCCTGTGCCGATACTGCTGTCATGCCCGCAATTAGGAGCATGAAGACGGTTGTAGCGTAGGCGGTCAATGATTTCTTGCTACGGTAGGATGGGCGGCTTTGCATTGGGTTTTTCTGATGCTTATCTTGAAGGCGAGAAATCAAACGTCACCATTGCAAACCTCTCTGGCTGGCATGCTGAGTTTGTTCCCGTTGGCCGTAATCGACAGGGTTCCTTTCGGGCCTTTGCCTGGGGCAAAGCCTGTTGCCTCTTCCAAAAGAGAGCCTTTTCCCAGCGTGTAAGTCACTTCAAGGGAATTTCCAAGCCATTTTTTGGATTTTTTGGTCAGTGCGGCCTTTTTGATTTCTTGGATTTTTGAGTTGACGATAATCTGAGCGCCATCAGTCAACGTCTTACCCTTGAGGTCAACAATCATGCAACCAACGCCGCTTAATGCTTGATTTGCGCTGAGAGGGGTGATGATTGGTGAGGTGGCGCTAGACTCCGCATTGGCGCGGTCAATGAACGCGCACGTAATCATCAGTGTGAATGCGATTTTTTTCATGATTCCTGTGCGCGGCAGGGTGGTTTGCATTAAGTTGGTTGTGGTGTCATGCATTCATGGATGGAGGGCGTACGAGATTTGGGAAATGGCCTGGATTTTAACTGGGTTAAAATCCAAGCATATAAAAATTGTGTAGCCTTTTTATGTCACTCAGACTCAGTCCAAGTGAATTTCCCTGATTTCAACGTTAAGGTGCCCGAGCCCGCTTCAGTGGTGAAAGTGATGGCTTTTGTTTTCTTGGAGGGCGCAGCTTCCCATAAGTCTTTTTCTAACTTCCGGTCGGGCTTTAAGATGAGTAAATTCTCGGGCCCCCAAAGCAGAAAGCTGTCAGACTTTTTTTGTGGGTCACAACTCGCCACGCTAATCGCACGGATGCCTGCCTTCGGTTGTGTGCTTTCCTTGGAGTCGTAGCTAAATGGCCTCAGGCATTTGCTTGTTGTACAGGCCTTTTTCGCGTCAATGATCTCCACAATGCTTGCGCAGAATTCCTTCTTTGCAGTTTTGTCTTCGATTTTGAGTGCGCTCGGTATCACACCCTTCAAAGGATGTGTTGGGCTTAGGATATCGTTTGCAGTACCAGGGGCGTCAGTTGCGTATGCAGAACTGAAAGATATCGCAAGTGCTGTTACGAGGATTTTGAGGTTTTTCATCTCTGGGGTCCGCAAAAACAGAGCTTATCAAGAATCTCAGTTGGATTAATCAAGTCGCTACGACGTTTGAACGGGTTGCTAGAATTTTTTAGAGACAGTTGCCCAGTGGCTTTGCCTGTGTACATCTCAAGGTGCAGCATTGGGTGAAGTTTTCCATGTCCCTTGATGATGGCTACTGTGCCCACCTCTGTACCGGCTTCAACCAACTTGCCTGGTTTCATGTCAGGATTTGGGGTTATCTCGCCATACCTTACGTATCCGAATGCGCCATGGTCAATTTCAATAGCGGAGGTCCCGCCGTAAAAAACATAGGAGCTGACCACTCGGCCATGAGTTATGGCGACTACCTTAGATCCTTTTGGGGCGTAGATGTCGCATCCAGCGTGCTTTCTGTTGCCCCCGTCTCTGTTTGAACCAAATCGACGTGCGCCGCTGTGGTAGCTGTACTGTTTTTCCCAATCCGGTACTGGCCATGTAAGTATTGACAATTGACTCTCCATTTTTAATGACGCTCTTGGGGTGGGCTCGTCGTCTCGATCGAATGAGCCTTTTGCCGTGGCGCGTTACGGCAGGAACTTAAATCCCATCCTATTCATGAATCAGTGTATGGCCCTCAAAACGGCGCCGTCACCGTCGCATAAACCCGCGGCACACGGTTCACCACGTCGTTTTGCGCTTCACCCTGCTTGGGCCAAGCGACGCTCAGGCGGGCGCCCACCACTTGCGGGCGCTCCCAGGTGGCACCCACGCCATAGCCGCTGAACACAGCGTCAGGCACAAACCCAAGAGCCTGCTTGGAGCCATCGTGCTTGAAGCGCACGTGCCCCCAGTCGTAAAAGGCGCTGAACACCGTCTCACGCGCATAGCGGCCCAGCAGGCTTTCGGGGGGCAGCCAACGCAGCTCGACGCTGCCGACTTGGCCTTCGTCGCCCGTGCCTTCACCGGGGGCAAAGGCGCGAACGCGGCCAGGGCCGCCAATGCTGAATTGCTCGGTGGTGTCCAGGTTGCGCCAGGCTTTCTGTGCACTGAAGCTCACGTAAGCCAACAGGCGGTTGCTGATCAGGTTGTTCAGGCGTGAGAAGCCTGCGTTCACGCGGGCGCGGTTGCGCGGGTCGAACATGGCCAGGGGCGGGCCGTTTCTCAGGTAGTTCACCTGGCTGGCGCTGCCTGCCAGCTCGTAGGTGCTCACACCGCCCAGCAGCCAGTTGTCGCGGAAGTCACCCGCAATGCCAGCACGCAGTTCGTAGGCACGCTTGACGGAATCAGCCGTGTCGCCCAGGTCGCCCTTGCGGTCGATGAAGTCACGCTGCTCGATGGAGGTCTGCGCGAACATGTTGAGGTTGCGCGAGCGCACCAAGGGGTAGAGCGCGTAGGCCGACACTGCGGTGGCTTCACCCTTGAGGTGCAGAGGCACTTCCGAGCTCAGGTGGTACTGCACGTTCGAGACCGACAAGCCTGCCTTCAAGCCATCGCTACCCACCGGCATGGTGTAGCCGCCCAAGAGGAAGAACAGCCCGCCGCCATTGGTGATCTGGGTGCTCACGACCATGCCGTCGCCCTTGTTGAACGGGCTGGCGATGTTGGTGGTGACACCCGCGCGGTAGATGCCCGAAAAGCGCGAGCCGTTGGTGTCGAACTCGACCTTGCCCGAGACGCGCTTTTCTGGCGTGGGGGTGACCACCAGCGAGGCGGTGCCAGGCACGCGGCCTTGCTTGATCTCAAAACGGGCGGTGAGGCCGCGCAAGTCATTGAGCAGGAAGACGACGCGTTCGACGTCCTTCACATGCAGCACCGTGCCGGGTTGCAGGCGGGCGAGGTGGGCTTCGACCACGGCTTTGTCGACCGGGATGTCGTCGCGCCAGTTCAGGACAACCTGGTCCAGGCGGCCTTCGAGCACAGCGATTTTGACTTCGCCATCAACGGGCTGCTGGGCGGGCAGGTAGGCGTAGCCCAGGTACAGGTCAAGGTCGCGCTGCAGGTAGCGGGTCACGGCCGAGACCGCGTTCATCAGGTCTTCGTAGCTGCGGTCGGGGCCGGTGAAGGGGGCTGTCAGCTGGTCCAGCGCGCTTTGCAGCTCGGGCGGGGTGCTGGGGTCGACCACATAGCGTTTGACATGGACTTTGATGTCGTCTTGCGGCTTGCCCATTTCCTTGGGCGGCTGGGCTTGCTCGGGCACATTGGCATCGGGCCCTTCTTTGGTGTTGGGCACCGGCGGCCGCAACTGGTCGATGTTGGGCACAGCGCCAGCGGGCGCTTGGGCGAGCAGTTCAGCCCCATGGCTGCCAAAGCTCAGGGTGCTGAGCACCAGGGCGCTGAGGGTGGGCAAAAGGGTGTGCGCCAACTTCAGGCGCGAGCTTCCTTGGGGGGTGGGCACAGTGTCTACATCCAGCGTTAGGGCACACGCAAACCAAGCTGCGTGTGTGGGCGCAGGGGCTGGGCGCACGGCGTTTGAATGCCAGTGCAGACGGCCTCCTGCAGTTCTTGCATCTTTTGAATCGGCCAGAGTCTAGCGGTTGAGGCCGTTGGGAGCGAGAGCTCAAGCCTCCATACGAAGGGGGAAGTAGGGGGTGAATATGAAAGCAAACGTTTCAGGGCGCCGGCAGGCGTGTGGCCGGTGCATGCCAAGCCGAAACAAAAAAGCCCCAACGATGTGGGGCTTTGAGGTGCGCAAGGCGCCTTGCTGAAAGGGGGGCTGACGTCAGGTCGACCGGTGCACCGAATGGAGCGCCAATTGCAGCAGCGAATCCTTGTAGACCGAAGGGCTCAGGCCCTCCAGCAAGGCGCGTGCTTTCTCGGCTTGTTCGACCGCAGCCTCACGCGTGGCATCGAGCGCGCCAGTGGCTTTGACCACGGCCACGATGTCGGGCATGCGCTCGACTTCGCCGTGGATGATGGCCTGGCGGATCATCTCGCGTTGCTCGGGTGTGCCGCGCTGCATGGCCACCAGCAAGGGCAGGGTGGGCTTGCCTTCGCGCAGGTCGTCACCGATGTTCTTGCCCAGCTCGGCCGTGCTGCCTTCGTAGTCCAGCAAGTCATCAACCAGTTGGAAGGCGGTGCCCACGGCGCGGCCATAGGCGGCACAGGCTTCTTCCACCTCTTGCGGCGCATCGCTGATGACGGCGCCCAGGCGGGCACTGGCTTCAAACAGCTTGGCGGTTTTGTATTCGATCACGCGCAGGTAGTCGTCCACCGTGATGTCGGGGTCGTGCATGTTCATCAGTTGCAGCACTTCCCCTTCGGCGATCACGTTGGTGGCGTCGGCCAGCACGTCGAGCACGCGCAGGCGGTTGGTCGAGACCATCATCTGAAAAGCGCGCGAGTACAGGAAATCGCCCACCAGCACGCTGGCCGCATTGCCGAACATGGCGTTGGCCGTCTGGCGGCCACGGCGCAGCGACGATTCATCTACCACGTCGTCATGCAACAAGGTGGCGGTGTGGATGAACTCCACCACGGCGGCCATTTCGTGGCGCTGGGGCGTGTCCGAACCCAGGGCGCGGGCCACCAGCAAGAGCAGCATGGGGCGCACGCGTTTGCCACCGGCGTTGACGATGTAGTGCGAGATCTGGTTCACCAGGGCGACCTGAGAGCTCAGGCGGCGGTGGATCACGGCGTCGACCTCGGCCATCTCGGGGGCCATCAGGGTGCGGTAGTCAACGGTGGTGGGGGCAGTGGTGGACACGCGGGATTCCTGGCTGACGCCAAACGCAATGACCGCCATTATAGAAAGTCGGCACCCACTCGCCTCCACAAGGGCGACAATGACAAGGCCTTGCTCATGCCCTGCAAGGTTTGACGGCACCCACCCATGAACGATTTCTCCCAAGTTCTTCCTGAGAAGGCCCCTGGTTTGAGCGCCCCAGAAGGCATGGACGCGCCGCGCCTGCGAATGGCCGTGGTCGGCGCAGGGCCCGCGGGCTTGGCCCTGGCCCTGGAAGCCGCTCGCCTGCTGCCCGATGTGGACGTGACCGTGTTCGACGCCCGAGCGGCCGACCGCGATGTCTCGGGTGACCCGCGCACCCTGGCGTTGTCCCAAGGCAGCGTGCAGACCTTGCAGCGCCTGGGCGTGTGGCAAGCCATCGAGGCCAGTGGCCGGGTGGCCCCCATCCGCGAGGTGCATGTCTCGCAGCAGCAGCCCACGGTGCTCTGGCCGGGTAGCAGCCAGCCGGAAGTGAGCATCAGTGCGGTGGAGCAGCGAGTGCCCCAGGAGGGCGCGGTGCAGAGTTACGCCACCTTGGTGGCGCCCATGCAGCGTGCCTTTGAGGCC
>JBEANX010000021.1:0-5155 GCA_041165245.1 Pseudomonadota bacterium | reverse complement strand
CGCAGCTCACGTCGAACAGGTCCAGCACCGTGTTGCGCATGGGGAACTGCTGCCCGATCTTGGAGAGCAACTCGGCCTTGCTGATCTCCACCGTGCGCGGCGCCAACATTTCGGTCACGGTGGTACAGGCCGCCAAGCTGGCGGCACCCGCCAAGAGGGCCCAGCGCAGGCTGGAGTTCAACAAGGCGCGGCGCTCAAGGTCAACGGGCTTCATGGTTCGGTTCATCTCGGTGGGCGAGTCGCGGAAAGATCACAGGGGCGTCGAAGGCCACGGCAGGGCGGGGTACATCTGGCCAGGGCATGGGCCAGGTTTCAGCGGGGCTGCACCTCCCAAGGCGCACCTTGGGCCACCCATTTTTGCAGGCTTGTCACCTGCACGCCGCGCAGCTTGGCACGTTTGGCCAGTTTGAGCAGGGCTGCGTCTTTGGTGAACAGCCAGCGCGCACCCACGTGCAAGGCCAGGTCGATGAAGACCTGGTCGTCCGGGTCCAGGCATTTGAGTGGCCCGCGTGGGGGTTCGGGCACCATCTCGGCGTGCTTGAACACGGGGATGGTCAGCATTGGCTCGGGCTGCCAGCGCGCAAAAATGCGGCGCGGCCACACCTGGTGCCACTCCATCTCCATGTCGGGGCTGGCCAGCCAGCGCACGCTGCCGGCTTCCAGGGCCTGGGCCACAGGGTGGGCGGCTGGGTCCTTGAACACGCGCCAATCGAGCAGGGCGTTGGTGTCCAGGATGATGATGGGGCGGCTGTCGGGCCCCGCATCGAGGGCCTGGGTGGGCAGCGCCGTGGCGCCTGGGGTCGTTTCAAACATCTTGCGGATTTGTCTGGCTGGCGCCAACTCAGTTCGATGCACTGATCACGCCGCCGCCCAGGCACACATCGCCTTGGTACAGCACGGCCGATTGCCCGGGCGTCACCGCCCATTGCGCTTGCGGGAAGTGCAGGCTGATCTGTTCTGGGCTGGCCGAGTTCACTTCGCAAGGCGCGTCGGCCTGGCGGTAGCGGCTCTTGGCTCCAAGGCCTTCGCTGCCTGCCAGCGGGCCGCGCCCGTCGACCCAGCTCAGGTCATCGGCCACCAGGGTGTGTTGTTGCAGCCAGGGGTGGTCGTGCCCCTGCACCACGTACAGCGTGTTCTTGGCCATGTCCTTGCGCGCCACAAACCAGGGGTTGTGCTCGCTGCCGCCGCGCTGTGCGCCTTTTTCCTTCACGCCGCCAATGCCGATGCCTTTGCGCTGGCCCAGGGTGTAAAAGCTCAGGCCCACGTGCTCGCCCAGCTTGCGGCCTTTGTCGTCCAGGATGGGGCCGGGCTGGTTCGACAAATAGCGGTTCAAAAACTCGCGAAACGGCCGCTCGCCAATGAAGCAGATGCCGGTCGAATCTTTCTTTTTCGCATTGGGCAGACCAATCTCGGTCGCGATGCGCCGCACCTCGGTCTTGGGCAACTCGCCCACCGGGAACATGGTCTTGCTCAGCTGCGCCTGGTTCAGGCGGTGCAGAAAGTAGCTTTGGTCTTTCAGCGGGTCCAGCCCTTTGAGCAACTCGAAGCGCTCGCCGCCCGCAAAGCTGCTGTCTGCCACCGAGCGCACCCGGGCGTAGTGCCCCGTGGCAATCTTCTCGGCGCCCAGGCGCAGCGCGTGGTCCAAAAAAGCCTTGAATTTGATCTCGGCATTGCAAAGCACGTCCGGGTTGGGCGTGCGCCCGGCTTGGTACTCGCGCAGGAACTCGGCAAAGACGCGGTCTTTGTAGTCGGCCGCGAAGTTCACGTGTTCGATCTCGATGCCCAGCACGTCGGCCACGCTGGCGGCATCCAGGAAGTCCTGACGGCTGGAGCAGAACTCGCTGTCGTCATCGTCTTCCCAGTTCTTCATGAAGATGCCGATGACTTCGTGGCCCTGCTGCTTCAAAAGGTGCGCCGTCACGGCGGAATCAACCCCACCGCTCAGGCCCACCACCACACGGTGACGGGGTGTATGGGGCATGTGCTCTCAGATGCTCTCAGGCCGCACGCGCTGCGGCAGGCGGCACGAACAGGCTGTCGTGCGCGGTCAGGATGCTCAAGGGGTAGCGGTGGCCAGCCAGGTAGGCGTCGATGCACTCGATCACCAGGGGGCTGCGCAGGCGGGCCGGGTTGGCGCGGATCTCATCGGCCGTCATCCACACCGTGCGCACGATGCCTTCGTCCAGGCTCAAGCTCGCGTCGGGCTCGGAGACGGTGCCCACATAGGCCAGCCGAAGGTAGGTGATGTCCTCGCCCGTGCGGGTGCGCCGAAAGCGTGACATGAACATGCCCAAAAACGCCGTGGGCGTGAACTCACAAGCCGTTTCTTCCAAGGTTTCGCGGATCACGCCTTGCTCGGGCGTCTCGGCCGGGTCCAGGTGCCCTGCGGGGTTGTTCAGCAGCAAGCCGTCGGAGGTGTGCTCCTCGACCAGCAAGAACTTACCGTCGCGCTCGATCACGGCCGCCACGGTCACATTGGGCTTCCAGCGAACTTGGGAGGCTTGGGGGGCGGTCATGGCGCCGTGGGCAGCATGGCCCTGAACATCGACGGTCTTCATGAGCCGAGCATTATCCGCCAATGCGGCTTTCTGTGCGTGACAGCCGCCACCTGCCTGGGGGGCATGGCGGCATTGCAACGCCCGGGGCGCATGGCCCAAGTGGGGGAGTGTGTCTTTCTGTTAAGTTGTGGGTCGCTTGAAACCGCAGGGAGCGGTTCAAGCCTACGACGCCAGAAAGGAACACCTTGATTTCTACCACCCGCTTCTTGAAGACGGCCGCTGCGGTCGCGACCGTGGCCATGGCCGCTGGTTGCGCCACCCAGGCTCCGAACTACTCGGCCTCCATCGACAACGTCCAGAAGCTGCAAGACAGTGTCAAGCAGCCCATCAAGGTCGGTGCCTTCGCCGCCAAACCAGGGGCCGTGGGCGCCACCTCCATCCAGTTGCGAGCCGTTTCCATGGCCTCGCCAGTGGGTGGTGGTTATGCCGCTTACCTGAGTGAAGCCCTCAAGCAGGAGCTGGAGCTGGCCAAGTTGCTCAACGCATCGTCCAATGTGGAGATCACCGGCACGCTCCTGGGCACCGACATCGACACGGCCATGGGCACGGCCAGCGGCTATGCCGAAGCGCAATTTGTGGTCACCAAGGACGGCAAGGTGCGTTTTGACAAGGTCAAGCGCGGCCAAAGCAGCTGGGAGTCCTCCTTTGTGGGTGCGGTGGCCATTCCCAAGGCCCAGCAAAGCTACCCCGTGATCGTGCAGCAGCTGCTCGGCGCCTTGTTCGCCGACCCTGATTTCACCAGCGCCCTCAAGTAATTCAGAGCAGGAATTCCCATGAACGTGCATTTCAACGCTTCTCTGTCCAAGGTCCGCCGCATCGCTTTCGGTGCCGTCAGTGCTGCAGCCCTGGTGCTGGTCACCGGTTGCGCCCACCCCATCAGCATGGCGCCTGACATCAAGGCCGTGCCCGCACCCAGCGCCAAGATCGCCAAAAAGGTTGGCTACTTCATCAGCGCTGAAGACCTGGCCAAGGAAGTCACCACCCCTGGCGGCGGCGGCGACAAGGTCAAGTACCTGCCCTACAAAGACATGGAAACCGGCATCTACAAGGCCTTCAGCCAGGTTTTTGACGGTGTGGTCAAGCTCAAGTCGGCCGACGACAAGGCCAGCATTGGCGAGCAAGGTTTGAGCCTGGTCATCAAGCCCACGCTGAGCACCACGTCCTTCTCTGACAGCGCTTTCACCTGGCCACCCACCCAGTTCACGGTCGACATCACCTGCGTGGTGACCGACGCCAAGGGCGCCGAAGTGACCCGCCTGACCTCCCAAGGCAAGGGCGCTGCCACCTTCAGCGAGTTCACGTCTGACTTCTCTCTGTCGGCCAAGCGTGCCTCGCAAGACGCCCTGGCCAAGCTGGTGCGCGACCTCTCTGCCAGCGACGCCCTGCGCCGCTGAGGGTGCAGCGCCCGAGGCTTGGCGCAGCGCTGCCCAAGCCGTGCCAAGTCTCGGGTTATCATCTATTTCTGACAACATTGCTTGTCAAGTTGATTCTTGTTGCGTGGTGGTATCGCGTGCCGGGCCTTGTTCTGCTCCCTTTGGGCAGGGCGCTGTCCCAAACTGTGTATGCTGCGCGCTACGCAGCCCATCCTGCCCTTAGAGGGCACCACCAGACTTAGGAGAGCGCCGAATGCTCATCGGCATACCCCTGGAGACAGTCGCGGGTGAAACCCGTGTGGCCATCACGCCCGAGACCGTCAAGAAGTTGAAAGCCCAGGGTCACACCCTGCGCGTGCAGTCGGGTGCGGGCGTCGCCGCCAGCGTCATCGACGAGGCCTATGTGGCCGCCGGCGCAGAGATCACCGATGCCGCGGGCGCCCTGGGCGCCGACATGGTCCTCAAAGTGCGCGCCCCCCAAGCGGCCGAACTGCCGCTGATGAAGCCAGGCGCCGTGGTCGTGGGCATGCTCAACCCCTTTGACAAGGCCGGTCTGCAATCGATGACCGACGCCAAGCTCACCGCTTTCGCGCTCGAGGCCGCCCCTCGCACCACCCGTGCTCAAAGCATGGACGTGCTGTCCTCTCAGGCCAACATTGCCGGCTACAAGGCCGTCATGATCGCCGCCGACAAATACCAGCGCCTCTTTCCCATGCTCATGACCGCTGCCGGCACCATCAAGGCCGCCCGCGTCGTCATCCTGGGTGTGGGCGTGGCCGGTTTGCAAGCCATTGCCACGGCCAAGCGCCTGGGCGCGGTCATCGAAGCCTCCGACGTTCGCCCGTCTGTGAAAGAACAGGTCGAATCGCTGGGCGCCAAGTTCATCGACGTGTCGTTTGACACCGCCGAAGAAAAAGAAGCCGCCGAAGGCGTGGGTGGTTACGCCCGCCCCATGCCCCAAAGCTGGCTCGACCGCCAGAAGGTCGAAGTCGCCAAGCGCGTGGCCAATGCCGACATCGTCATCACCACCGCCCTGATCCCTGGTCGCGCCGCGCCTGTGCTGGTCACCGAGGAGATGGTCAAGGCCATGAAGCCGGGTTCGGTGGTGGTCGATCTGGCAGCGGCGCAAGGCGGCAATTGCCCCTTGACTGAAGCTGACAAGGTCGTGGTCAAGCACGGCGTGACCCTGGTGGGCGAGACCAATCTGCCCGCCCTGGTGGCGGC
>JBEANX010000020.1:0-2584 GCA_041165245.1 Pseudomonadota bacterium | reverse complement strand
CCATGTCCCTCAAGGCTTTGGCGCACTCCAAGCCGAGAAGGCCGCCACCCACCACGACGCCACTTTTGGAGCGCGCGCCGCACTCCGTCATGGCTTCTAGGTCTTCGATGGTGCGGTAGACAAAACAGTCTTTGCGGTCTCGGCCCGGCACGGGTGGCACGAAGGGGTTGGAGCCGGTGGCCAGCACCAACTTGTCATAGCTCAGGGTTTCGCCATCGACCGTGGTGACGGTGTTGTTGCGGCGCTCGATGCTGGCGGCGCGTGCGGCCAAGCGAAGCGTGAAGCCAGTGCGCTCGAAGAAGCCGGGTTCGACCACCGTCAAATCATCGGCCGACTTGCCTGCAAAGAATTCGGAGAGGTGAACGCGGTCGTA
The DNA here is from genome assembly GCA_041165245.1 of Pseudomonadota bacterium. Taxonomy (GTDB): domain Bacteria; phylum Pseudomonadota; class Gammaproteobacteria; order Burkholderiales; family Burkholderiaceae_C; genus Aquabacterium. The sequence goes on along the minus strand of JBEANX010000020.1, from coordinate 2,211 downwards.
AGCAGCGCGAGGCTCTTCGCACAGCACCGTGACTTGCGCGCCCTGGATGCCGGACTCAGCCAAGCTCTCCAAGAATTTGTGACCCACCATGCCATGGCCAACGACGACGATCTTCATGTGCAACTCCTCAAGCAGAACAAGCGGCTTGTACGCTTCGGTCGTCCTACCCGTCAAGGCAGGAGGGCGAGCCAACAAATCAGGACCTGGGTGGCGATGTCATGTCGACAAGCCGGGCCCACCTTCGTTGGCGGAGCGGATCAGGGAGTGGTGAGAGCGTCGTTGCTGTCTGAACCACTTAAGCACTTTTCGTGCCATGTCTACTTGTCGTGTAGGGTGGTTCGGTCGGGCTGGTAAAGGCGCAGATGCACCCGGGTCGTGATCGGGCGCGGGAGCGGCTCTGTCAATCTGGGCACTTGTGGTGCGGAGTTCGCCCTGATGTGGTGCATTGGGGTGCTCCTGCGCCGTGTGAGTTTGCTACGCTCCTCGCAGGCTGCCTTCCTGTGCGCAAGGTCTGACTTCCGCAGCTTGAATCAGGCAGAAAAAAAGGACCCGATCGCGAAATCGGGTCCTTTGTTTTTTACCTTGGCTCCTCGACCTGGGCTCGAACCAGGGACCTACGGATTAACAGTCCGGCGCTCTACCGACTGAGCTATCGAGGAATTGTCGGCGTCTACGCTGGCTCAGCTCTGTAAAGCGAAATCAGCGAAGACCTGAACTATAGCATTGTTTTTGGCTGGCTCGCCACTGGGAAGCGGCTGCATGCGGTTTTTTGCAGGCGTAGCCGCTCAAAAGTCAAGCTGTGCCGTCAAGGTGGCCGTGCGTGAGCCCATGGGCAGCAGGTAAATGTGGTTGAACTGGGTCGGCGATTCGCGCCAGGCTCGGGTGTCCAGCAGGTTGATGATGCCCAGCGACCATTGGATGCTGCGCGAGTTGCCAAGGGTGGTCTGGCAACTGGCCGAGGCATCGATGCGCGTCCACGAGGGCAGGCTGATGCCGTCGACCACATCGACGGTGCGCGTGCCTTCGTTGACCAGGTTGGCGCCCAGCTTGAGGCGGGCAGGGCCGCCCACGTCGTACAGGCCCGAGAGCTTGAAGGTGTGGCGCGGCACGTTGGTCGGTGCCTTCCCGTTGATCGCCTCGGTGGCGCTGCCACGGCGCTTGGCGTCCAGCAGCATGGCGCTGGCGGCCAGCTCCCAGCGTTCGATGCGAGTTTGCACTTGGCCTTCCAGGCCCTGGTGAAGGGCCTCGCCGTCACGTTGGTAAAGCTTCATGCCAGTGCCGTTGTCCACGTACTCGGCCTTGGGGCGCAGGATGCGGAAGGCGTTGACCGACCAGAACAGGCCTTGGCTTTGAGATTTGAAGCCCAGCTCCGTTTGACGGCTTTTGGCAGCGGGCAGGTAGGCGCCATAGTTGAGGTAACTTGCGCGGCTGAAGATGTCATCGAAAGGAGCCATCAGGTTTTCGACGCCTTCACCCCAGCTTGCGTACACCTGTTGGCCGGGCTGGATTTGGTAGCCCAGCGCCGTCCAAGGCGTTGTCATGGTGTCCTTGACCTTGGATTCAGGCACGCTGCCATCGCTCTGGCTTTGTCGACGGTCGAGTTGGGTGGTGCGTGCTCCGATCCAGGCGGTCCAGTCAGTGCTGAGTTGGACGGCGTCGCGCAGGGAAAGGGCTGTGCTGCGTTGGCGGCGAACGTTTTGCCCCTGTGTGTAGGCGTAGGCGTTGCTTGTGTCCAAGGTGCCATTGGCACTGACGGTTCCCTTGAAGTCGTAGATGGCGTCGGCCACATCAATGCGTTGCGTGCTGCGAGCCAGACTCAGTGCCAAGTCGTGCTTCATGCCCAAGGCTTGCGCATTGCCAGAAACCGTCACGTCCAACGCACGGGTGATGCGTGATTCGTTCTCGCTTTGGTAATCGTAGATGGCGTAGCTGCCGTCGCTGCAATAGCGACCGGAGGGAGCGCCTGGCCGGCTGCAGCCAAAGGGGAAGGCGGCTCGGTCATCCGAGCGCAGGTGCTGCTCACCATAGATGGCCACCAGCCTCCAACCTTCAGGCAGGGCTGTGTCAGGCGAACGGTGCCTGTGGCGGCTTCCATGCCCACGGGTTGTGTCCATGGCTGGTTGTTGAGGTTGCGGTCAGGGTCGATGCGGTTGGCGTTGGGCAGCGTGTTGCCCAGCAGGCTGTAGCCGGGCGCGCTGTTTTGCTGCGTGC
>JBEANX010000019.1:0-5835 GCA_041165245.1 Pseudomonadota bacterium | reverse complement strand
CCCGTCCGGTGGGCGGCGGCGAGCCTTTGCCCATGGGGGTGCGTTCTGTGTTGACCCTGGGTGAGGGCAGCGGCTATGCGGGCTCCATCGTCAAAGACGCCATGCTGGCAGCGCAGCCGGGGCAGAACTGAGGCATGACCATGCAGCCACAAGCCTTCCTTGTTCGCCGGCCGGTGCGGCGCGCCCAACGTGGTGCGGCGCTGTTGATGGCCATGGTCATCGTGACCTTGGTGACCACGGTGGCCGCTTCCATGGTGTGGCAGCAGTGGCGGGCCGTGCAGGTTGAATCGGCTGAGCGTGCATTGACGCAATCGCACTGGATCTTGCAAGGCGCACTCGATTGGGCCCGCTTGATCTTGCGTGAAGATGGCAAAAGCAGCAACGACAAGGTCGACCACTTGGGCGAGCCCTGGGCGGTGGAGTTGGCCGAGGCGCGCTTGTCGAGCTTCCTGGCGGTTGACCAGAACAACAACGCGGCGGAAGACGGCCCCGAGGCCTTCATGTCCGGCAAGATCACCGACGTGACGGCACGCTACAACCTGCGCAACCTGATCGACGACACCAAGGGCGATGTGGACCCAGATCAGCTGGCCGTGCTGCGCCGCTTGTGTGAATATGCCGCGCTCTCGCCCGCCCTGGCAGATGGCATTGCCCAGGCCTTGCGCAAGGGTTTGCTGGCCAAAGCTGCAGGTGACCAGCCCGAAGCCCTGAGCAAGCTGGGTGGCAACGAGGCCGTGGCCGCGGCGCCTTTGATGCCCCAGACGGTGGACCAGCTCGTGTGGCTGGGCCTGGACGCTGGCAGCGTGGCGCGTCTCAAGCCCTATGTGGTGCTGTTGCCCGAGGCCTCGCCCATCAACATCAACACGGCCTCGCGCGAAGTCATTTCGGCTGTGATGCCTGGTGTCGATCTGGGGCGGGCCGACCGCATCGTGCAGACCCGTGCTCGCACGCCCTACAAGTCCACGGCCGACCTCAAGGACATCCTTGGCGTGGGCATCACCATCCCGGCTGACAACGTGGTGACGGTGTCATCCAGTTATTTCGAGGTCTTTGGCCGTTTGCGTCTGGAAGATCGCGTCATCACCCAGAACTACATCCTGCAACGTACCGGCAACGACGAGCTGACCATCCTGTTTGAAAACCGGGTCTCGGGCATCGAAGCCCTGCCCACGGCGCAAGGCAGGCCCTGATGTCGCAAATCGGGTATGAATCCTTAAATGGCCTCTGTTTGCGGCCTTCTACAATGCTTTCGGCGTTAGCCTTCGCTCACGCACACCCACTTTCAGAGACGTCCGCAAGGGCATGAGCACACTCATCATCCAGTTGCCGGCGCAACAGCGCCTGTCATCCGACCCTGCTGCCCTTGAGGCGGCCGGTGGCGGCTCGTCCGTGTCCTCGGTGTCTCGGGAGTACTTCTATGTGCTCACAGCCAACGGGCAGAGCGTGGCGCGCCAGGGCGTGAGCCCGGCCAACATGCTGCCCGAGGCCGACACCGTGATCGCCGTCATGGCGCCCACCGACATCAGCTGGCACCAGTTGGTGCTGCCCAAGGCGCCTGCCGCTCGTTTGCGCCAGGCGCTGGGTTCGATGTTGGAGGAGCACCTGCTGGAAGACCCGGAAGATGTGCACATTGCCGTGGCGCCTGGTGCCCGCGCTGGCGAGCCCACCTGGCTGGCCGTGTGCAAACACCAGACCCTCACGGCCCATCTGATGGCGCTTGAAAAAGCCAAGGTGCGCGTGGGCGTGGTGGTGCCTCCCGTGTGGCCCGATGCACCCGCCACCGGCTATTTCCATGAGCTGCACGACACCCATGCCGACGTCACCGAATCCGAACGCGGCATCGAGTTGATGCTGACCTGGTCGACCACCGAAGGCGTGGCCACCTGGCCTTTGAGCGGCAGCCTCTCACGTGGTTTGTTGCCGGAGCCCCTGCCGAGTGGCACTCGCTTTTTCTCGACCCCTGCTGCTGCGGCACCCGCTGAGCGTTGGCTGGGCCAGGTCGTGACCACGCAAACGCAGTCAGAGCACCTGCTGCAAGCTTCGCGCTCGCTTTGGAACCTGCTGCAGTTTGAGCTCACGCCCAACAGCAAGGGCTTGCAAGCTGCGACTGACCAGTGGAAGCGCTTTTTGAGCCCCCAATGGCGCGCGGCTCGCATCGGCCTGGCTGCCTTGGTGGCCACACAGATCGTGGGCCTGAACCTGTGGGCCTGGCACCAGCAGCGCGAGGTCAAGCTCAAGAAGGCCGACATGGTCACCGTGCTCAAGGCCGCCCACCCGCAAGTGCAGGCTGTGCTGGATGCGCCCTTGCAGATGCGCCGCGAAACCGACACCCTGCGGGCCCAAGCCGGCCAGCCTGGCGAGAGTGACATGGACGCCCTGATGCAAGCCGTTGCTGCGGCTTGGATGGGTGAGGCCTCGGTGCGCGGCATGACGTATGACGGCAATTCGCTGGTGGTGATCTTGCCCGCCGAATGGGGCCCTTCGCAGGCCGACCAGGTTCGCACCCGATTGCTGAACGCGGGCTATGTGGTCGATCAGGCCGATGGCCAGTTGACCGTGCGCCGTGCAGGCCGCAGCTGAAAGAACACCTGGCATGAGCGAGACAAGCAATTCCCTTCAGGCGCAACTGGCGCCTTTGAAAGCCAAATGGCAGGCCTTGCAACCGCGTGAGCGCCAGATGCTCACCGGCATGGGCTGGGCCTTGGGCCTCGTGCTGATTTTCATGGTGGGCGTGCGTCCTGCCTGGCGCACCTTGCAGACCGCGCCCGAGCAGATCAAGGCCGTCGACACCGTGCTGGACGACATGCGGCGCCAAGCGGACGAGGTCAAAGCCATGCGTGCCTTGCCACCGGTGCCGCCTGCCCAGGCGCAAGCCGCTTTGCAAAGCGCCACCGACCGCCTCGGCGAAGGCGCCCACCTGCGCGTGCAAACCGACCGCGCCGTGGTGACCTTGACCAAAGTCTCAGGCGCTCAGTTGGCGCAGTGGATGGCCGAGGTGCGCTCCAGCGCCCGTGTGCGCCCCACCGAGGCCAACCTGACCCAGGTGACATCAGGCATCTACTCCGGCACGGTGACTGTGGTGCTCTCTGCACCTTCGCCGCTGAACCGCTGAAGGGCGTACACGCATGAGTTTGCTCAGTGCCATCAAGCGACCGGCTGACTGGATGCCCAAGGGCTTCGAGGTCACCTCGCGCTGGCTCGAATCCACGCTGGAAGTGGCGCGGTGGGAAAACATGCGCCGGGCCGGCCGCCGCTGGGGGTGGTGGGGTGCGTCCTTGGGCGCCATCGCCGGCCTCACCTTGTTTGCGCCGGCCACTTGGCTGGCTGCAGGCTTGTCGTCGGCCTCGCACGAACGTCTGATCCTGGCCGAGGCCGAAGGCACCGTCTGGACAGGTTCTGCCGTGGCTGTGCTCACCGGGGGCCCTGGCAGCCGCGATGCCCGCGCCCTGCCTGGCCGCTTGAACTGGACGCTGCGCCCCAAAGGCCTGGGCCTCAAGCTGGCCCTCACGCAAGACTGCTGCCTGCCCCAGCCCCTGAGCTTGACCGTCAAGCCCGGTTGGAAGTCGGTGTCTGCTCAGTTGGAAACACAGCAGGGCGGGGCCAGCGGCTCGGTGGGCCAGTGGCCTGCTGCCTGGCTGGGTGGGCTGGGCACGCCTTTCAACACCTTGCAACTGGGTGGCGTGATGCGCCTGTACAGCCAGGGCCTGCAGGTGCAATGGTTGGAAGGCCGCTTGATGATCGATGGCCAGGCCGAACTCAGCCTGGACCATGTCTCCTCCCGCGTCACCACGCTCAGCGAGCTGGGCTCTTACCGCTTGAGCATGTCGGGCTCGGGCGCTGGCCCGGTCAGCCTGTTCATGCGCACCGAACAGGGCGCGCTCAGGCTCACGGGCTCCGGCAGCGTCGGCCCTTTTGGCCTTCGCTTCAAGGGCGACGCCACCGCCGCTGAGGCCGACCGCGGCGCTCTGAACAATTTATTGAACATCATTGGCCGCCGCACTGGCGACCGCTCTGTCATCTCGATCGGATAAGTCATGACGACCCATCCCGTGCTCCAACGCACTCGCTCCAATCGCGCTCCCCGCGCACTGGCTCTGGTCACCGCACTGGCTTTGGGCTTTGGGCCTGGCGGGCTGCTGCCTGCCGTGGGCATGGCCTGGGCCGCGCCTGCAAGGGCCGGCTCGACCGTCACGCTGAACTTTGTCAACGCTGAGATCGAAGGCGTGGCCCGTGCCATGGGCGCCATCATTGACCGTCAGATCATCGTTGACCCGCGCGTCAAGGGCCAGATCACGCTGTACAGCGAGCAGCCCCTGAGCGCCCGCGAGGCTTACCTGAACTTCCTGGCGGCCTTGCGCGGCCAGGGCTTTGCCTTGGTGGAAGTGTCCGGCCTGATCAAGATCGTGCCCGAGGCCGATGCCAAGCTGCAAACCGGCACGGTCGATGTCGGCAACCGGCCGACGCGTTCTGGCGATGTGGTGATCACGCAGATCTTCAAGCTGCAGTACGAGAACGTGAACAACATGGTCACGGTGCTGCGCCCCTTGATCAGCCCCAACAACACCATCAACGCCAACCCGGGCACCAACACCTTGGTGGTGACCGATTACGCCGACAACCTCAAGCGCATTGGCCAGATCATCGCGGCGATGGATGTGTCCTCCAGCACCGACATGGAAGCCATCACGCTCTCGCACGCCGTGGCTGCTGACCTGGCACCCGTGGTGCAAAAGCTGGCCGATGGTGGTGGCACGGCTGCGGCCGGTTCGACGCCGACCTTGGTGATGGCTGATTCGCGCACCAACACGCTGATGGTGCGTGCGTCCAATTCGGCGCGCCTGAACATGATCAAGTCGTTGGTCAACCGCTTGGATCGCCCTGGCACCAATGGCGTGGGGGGCAGCAACATCAATGTGGTCTACCTGCGCAATGCCGATGCTGTGAAGCTCGCCGCCATCTTGCGCGCTTCGTTTGGTGCGCAAAACGGCCAGGGTGGTGGTGCTGCAGGTGCCTCGATGGCCGCACCCACCACGCCTTCGTCCTCGACCACCATCAACAACAACGCCACGGCGGGCGGTGCCACCTCGGCGCAATCGACGTCGCCGGTGTCGGCCTCGGCCCAGCCGTCGACTGGGGGGTTCATCCAGGCCGACCCAGCCACAAATTCCCTGATCATCACGGCCCCTGATGGCATGTACAAGCAGTTGCGCGCGGTGATCGACCAGCTCGACGGCCGCCGCGCTCAGGTCTACATCGAGGCCATGATCGTGGAGGTGTCAGAGAGCAAGTTGGCTCAAGCAGGCATCCAGTGGCAAGGTGCGCTCGGCATGGGCAGCAACAACCGCGATGTCCTGGTCTCTGGCACCAACTTGGCCACTGGCACGATCCCTGGGGTTGGCACCTTGTCCACCACCACCACGTCCACCAACATCCCGACCATCCCTTCGGGCCTGAACATTGGTCTGGTGCACAAGTACAGCACGGGCGCGTATGGCTTGGCCGCTCTGGCCAGCTTCCTGCAAACCAATGCCGACGGCAATGTGCTGTCCAAGCCCAACATGATCGCCCTCGACAACGAAGAGGCCAAGATCGTGGTGGGTCAGAACGTGCCCTTCGTGACGGGCCAGTACACCAACAGCAACTCTGGCAACTCCAACCCCTTCCAGACGGTCGAGCGCAAGGATGTGGGCTTGACCCTGCGCATCAAGCCCCAAGTGGGCGAGGGTGGCACCGTGCGCATGACGGTCTTCCAGGAAAAATCTTCGGTGGATCAAGCGTCCAAGACCGCACCCACCGGGCTGATCACCAACAAGAGCTCGATCGAAACCACCGTGG
>JBEANX010000018.1:0-8707 GCA_041165245.1 Pseudomonadota bacterium | reverse complement strand
CTGTGATGGACATCAAGAAACTCCGAGACAGTCAAGACTTGGTTGAGCAATTGGAAGCAGTGCTCCAAAGAGCCTATGACGCCAATGAAGGATTCAACACGACTATCGATGAAGCAGATGTGTTAGTCGTCAAGAGCCTAAAAGATGTCGATCAAACCTATTTATACAAGGCCAGTGAAGTTTTGTACTGGGTAGATCGTGAGGCTTATCTTGACGAGCTGGACAACTGGGAGGGTAAGCGTCAGGTAGATGAGCATGAGGCGGCCATGCGCTTTATCCAAGACTCTGACCAGCGTGCGGTTTTTCTGGATCTTGCAGACGCCGTGGGCAGTAGACGAATTGCACCTTTTGTGGGGGCAGGGTTGTCCAAGCCATGCGGGTACCCTATGTGGGGCGAAGCGCTGCGCAAGATCGCCCGAAAGCTCAATGGCCTTGACGTACAGGACATCGAGCCCATGATGGCGCATTACGATTATCTGCAAGCCGCGCAAGTGCTGCATGACGCATCGGCAGAGCAGGTGCAGCATTTCATCAACACAGAGTTTCGCCAACGGGTCGCCATCAATGGGCCTGTCAGGCTGCTGCTCGAACTTGCCAATGGCTGCATCGTCACCACCAATTTCGACACGGTCATCGAGGATCTGTTTAGTGGCCAGAAACAGCCGTTGGATGGGTACATGCACGGCACCCAAGCGGGCAACAATTTTGTACAGCGGCTCCTGCGTGGTGAGCGCTGCATTTTGAAGCTACACGGCGACGCCGGGCAACCCAATACCCATGTGTTCACCTTGGCGCAATATCGGGCGGCTTATGGCGAGCCCTTTAATTTTCAGAACCAGCTTCCCAGGGCGCTCCGCCAGATTTTCATCAGCCACTCTTTGCTGTTTTTGGGTTGCAGCCTGGAGCAAGACAAAACGCTGGATCTGTTCAGATCAGTTGTTGATGAGGCTGCATTTGAGATCCCCGACCACTTTGCCCTGCTCAATGAGCCTGGTTCGCCTCAGGAACGAGCACGTAAGGAGGCCCGGCTGCTGCAGTTGAAAATCAGGCCACTTTGGTACGCCACGCCGGCGGACGCCAACGGCGTGCCAGATCACAGCCTTCTGGAGCAGATCCTTAAGCTGGCGATTGCCGTGGCACGCAGACAGGTGGTGTTTGAATGATGGATTCTCAGTCCCTCGAAGACCTCTCCCTGCTGCGCGAATCCATCTCGCTGGAATGCAAGCTGGCCAATGGTCGCGACGGCAAGGGCGCCTTGCCCGAGGACTTCTGGCCCACCTACAGCGCCATGGCCAATGCCGATGGCGGCGTGGTCGTGCTGGGCCTGCGTGAGCGCAAAGGGCATTTCGAGCCTGTCGGCATCGATAACCCCGACAAGGTTCGCACCGAGCTGTTCAACAACCTCAACAACCGCCAGAAGGTGAGCGCCAACTTGCTGACCGATCAGCTTGTGCGTGAATGGTCGGTACAAGGCAAGACCTTGCTGGTGGTCGAGATCCCCCGCGCCCGCAGGCAGCAGCGACCGGTTTACCTCACGCCCAACCCATTGGGTGGCAACACCTACCGGCGTTTGAACGAGGGCGACAGGCCGCTGGCTGACGAAGAAGTCAAGCGCATGTTGGCCGAGCAGATGGAAGACAGCCGGGACGACCGCATCTTGCGCAACTTCGGCTTTGACGACCTGGACATGGGCAGCTTTCGCGCCTACCGGCAGGTCTTTGCCAACCGTGACCCGGGCCACCCTTGGAACGAGGACGACGACCAGGTCTTTCTGCGCCGCATAGGTAGCTGGCGCCTGGACCGCGAAACGGGCGATGCCGGTTTGACCTTGGCTGGCCTGCTGATGTTCGGGCAGATGAGCGTGATCCAGGAGGCGTTGCCCAACTACATGCTGGATTACCAGGAGCGCCCAGCTGCCAAAACCGAGCGGCGCTGGGTGGACCGCCTTACGCTCGATGGCAAGTGGTCAGGCAACCTGTACGACTTCTATCGCAAGGTTTACCTCAAGCTCACTGCCGATTTGAAGGTGCCCTTCCAGCTTGAAAACGGTGAGCGGCAAGACGAAACCCCAGTGCACATTGCCTTACGCGAGGCGCTGGCCAATGTGCTCGTCCATGCCGACTACGCTGATCGGGCCTCCGTGCTGGTGGTCAAGCGGCCCGACATGTTCGGCTTTCGCAACCCGGGCTTGATGCGCATCCCCGTCGAGGTGGCGCTGCAAGGCGGCGAGGCCGATTGCCGCAACCGCAACCTGCACAAAATGTTCCGCTTTGTGGGTGTGGGCGAGCAGGCCGGCACCGGCATCCCCCGCATCTACCAGGGCTGGAACTCGCAACACTGGAACCCGCCCAAGCTCTATGAGTTGGCTGTGCCCTACAACCAGACCTTGATGGAGCTGCGGATGATCGACCTCTTCCCGGCCGAGGTCATGGCGGATTTGCATGCCCAGTTCGGGGGGCAGTTTGAGCAGTTGCCACACGAGGCCCGGGTGGCGGTGGCACTGGCGGCCAGTGAGGGCACCGTGAACCATGCACGCTTGTGCACCGTATCCAGCGCGCATGCAGTGGAGCTGACGCGCACCTTGCAGCAGCTCACCCAGTTGGGATTTCTGGACTCGACCGGAATCGGGCGTGGAGCCGTGTACTTCTTGCCAGGGCAGAACCTGCCCACGCCGGACGATGTGTTTGGTCCCCCGGTTCAGGTGGCGGCGGCCAGCTCCTCAATTTTGGGCGCCAGCTCCTCACTTTTGCCGGGTAGCTCCTCACTTTTGGTGGCGAGCTCCTCACTTTTGCCCCCCAGCTCCTCACTTTTGGATGCACAACGTGACGAGCATGGCTATTTCCACACGGAGCAGCTCCCCCTGCCCGTCATCAACGACTTGAACTGCCTGTCTGAAAACCTGAGGTTGAGCTTGGAGGCGTTGGCCATGGCCGCGCGGCAGAACAAGAAGGTGGAACGTGCGGCCATGGAGAGCACGCTGTTGGCTGTCTGTGAGGGGCACTACCTCACCTTGAGCGCTTTGGCTGAGCTGCTCCACCGCAAGCCTGTCTCATTGCGAAACAACTACCTTTCCCACATGGTTCGGTCAAAGGCCTTGACCCTGGCGTTTCCGACCACCCCGACGCACGAGCGACAGGCTTATTGCGCCACGTCGTCTTTGCCTGCCGAAGGCGCATGAGGCGGCTCATGACACATTCGCCCGTCATTTCATTGCCAACACCGCCAGGCGATGAGAAACCAGTCAAGTCATCGATTCGTATGGACTTTCTCATTTCATTGCAAACTGGGCAGGCCGCTGCTGTGGGCAAGAGGGCTCCAACATGTTGAACGAACAACAACTCGAAGACCTCTGTCTGGGGTGGTTCCAAGAGGCCGGCTGGCACTTTGCCCACGGGCCCGACATCGCGCCCGACAGCAACACGCCAGAGCGCACCGACTACCGGCAGGTGGTGCTGCGCGAGCGGCTGCTGGCCGCGTTGGCCCGCATCAACCCCTACATGCCGCAGGCCGCCCTGGAGCAGGCCGCCCACACCCTGCACACGGTGAGCGAGCCGCACATGGTGGTGCGCAACCGCAGCGTGCATCGCCTGTTGCTCAACGGCGTGATGGTCGAGTTTGCCGTGGGCGACGACAAGAAGGCCGACCTGGTCCATTTCATCGACTTTGCCCAGCCCAGCAACAACGATTTTTTGGTGGTGAACCAGTTCACCATCACAGGCACCAAGCAGCCACGCCGCCCAGACATCGTCGCGTTCATCAATGGCATGCCGCTGGCCGTGATCGAGCTGAAGAACCCTGCCAATGAACAGACGGACGTGTGGGATGCCTTCAACCAGTTGCAGACCTACAAGGAGGAAGTCACCGACCTGTTCAACTGCAACGCGGCTTTGGTGGTGAGCGACGGCTGGACAGCCCGTGTGGGCTCGCTCACTGCCAATGCAGAGCGCATGCTGCCCTGGCGCACCATTGCCAATGAGGACGACCGGCCTCGCCTGCAGATGGAGCTGGAGACCGTGGTGCGGGGCTTCTTCAAGCCCGAACTGTTCCTGGATTACGTGCGCCACTTTGTGCTGTTTGAGCAAGATGGCGGCAGCATCGTCAAAAAGATCGCGGGCTACCACCAGTTCCACGCCGTGCGTGAGGCCGTTCGAGCCACGGTGATCGCGGCCAGCACGCCTGAGAAATCTTTGCTGGAGGTTCACGACGTGCGGGCCACCTACGGCAAGGAGGTTCTGCCAGGCTCCCGCAAGGCAGGGGTGGTGTGGCACACGCAAGGCTCGGGCAAAAGCATCACCATGGCCTGCTACGCAGGCAAGCTGCTGCAGCAAGCTGAGATGAAGAACCCGACGCTGGTGGTGGTGACGGACCGCAATGACCTGGACGGTCAGCTGTTCGCGACCTTCTGCTCGGCGAGCGACTTGCTCAGAACCACGCCAGTGCAAGCGGGCAGCCGCGATGAGCTGCGCGAGATGCTGGCCTCTCGGGAGGCGGGCGGCATCATCTTCACCACGGTGCAGAAGTTTGCCCTGCTGGAAGCCGAGGAGGCCCATCCACTCCTGTCCGACCGAGCCAACATTGTGGTGATCTCAGACGAAGCGCACCGCAGTCAGTACGGCATGACGGGCAAGTTGGACACCAAAACCGGCAAATACGTGTTTGGCTACGCCAAGCACCTGCGCGATGCTCTGAAGAACGCCACCTTCATTGGCTTCACAGGCACGCCCATCGCACTGGAAGACAAAGACACCCGCGCCGTATTCGGCGATTACGTCAGCATCTTCGACATCCAGGATGCGGTGGACGACGGGGCCACGGTGCCCATCTTCTTTGAGAGCCGTCTGGCCAAGCTCGATGTGAATCAGGCCGAGATTGACGCCCTCAATGCGCAGGTGGACGAGGTCGTTGAAGACGAAGAAGACATCTCTGCGCGAGAGAAGACCAAAAGCGAATGGGCCACGCTGGAGAAGCTGGTGGGCGCCGAGCCGCGCCTGGAACAGGTAGCTCGCGACCTGGTGGAGCACTTCGAGGCACGCACCACCGTAGTGGACGGCAAGGCCATGGTCGTGTGCATGAGCCGGGACATCTGCGCACACCTCTACAACGCTATCGTGGCCTTGAGGCCCGACTGGCACAGCGATGACCCTGAGCACGGGTCGATCAAGATCGTGATGACAGGCTCGGCGGCAGACAAGGCCTTGCTGCAACCCCACCTTTACAGCAAGCAAGTCAAGAAACGCTTGGAGGCTCGCTTCAAGGACGCGACAGACCCATTGAAGCTGGTGATCGTGCGGGACATGTGGTTGACGGGTTTTGATGCGCCATGCTGTCACACCATGTACATCGACAAGCCCATGAAGGGCCACAACCTGATGCAGGCCATTGCCCGCGTCAACCGTGTGTTCAAGAACAAGCCTGGTGGCTTGGTAGTCGACTACATCGGCATTGCCAATGAACTGAAGGCCGCCCTCAAGATCTACACCGATGCCAAAGGCAAGGGTGACCCTACACACAACGCGGCAGAAGCCCTGGCCGTTCTGCTGGAGAAAATGGATATTGTGCGAGGCCTGATGCACGGCTTTGACTACAGCGCATTCGAGGTCAATGCCATTCAGTTGTTGGTGCCAACGGCCAACCACATCCTGGGCCTGAAGGATGGCAAGGAACGATTCTTGGACACCATGCTGGCCGTGAGCAAAGCCTTCTCACTGTGCGGCACGCTGGATGAGGCCGCCGCCCTGCGCAAGGAGATCGCGTTCTTCTCTGCCATCAAGGTGGCGATCTCCAAGTTCACCACCGTGGACAAGAAGCGCTCCGACGCAGAAAAAAACAGCGCACTCAAGCAGATCCTGGACAACGCCATCATCTCTGAGGGCGTGGACGACATCTTCAGCCTGGCTGGGCTTGACAAGCCAAACATCGGCTTGTTGTCAGAAGAATTCCTGGAAGATGTGCGACGCATGGAAACGCGCAATCTGGCGGTCGAACTGCTTGAAAAGTTGCTGCGCGACGAGATCAAGGCCCGTGCCCGCAACAACGTGGTGCAAGAAAAAAAGTACGGCGATCGCTTGCTGGAGACGCTGCGCAGGTATCACAACCGAGCCATCGAGACCGCCCAGGTCATCGAAGAGCTGATCGCCATGGCCAAGGAGTTTCAGGCGGTGCTGGCGCGTGAAGCAGCTCTGGGCCTGGGGCCTGATGAGATCGCGTTCTACGACGCACTGGCCAACAACGAGAGCGCCGTGCGTGAGTTGGGCGACGAACTGCTCAAGAAGATTGCGGTAGAAATCACCGAAAAGTTGCGATCCAGCACCACGGTGGACTGGCAGGTGCGCGAAAGCGTGCGCGCGAAGCTGCGCATCCTGGTGCGCCGCACCTTGCAGAAGTGGAAGTACCCGCCTGATCAACAGGCCGATGCGGTGGAACTGGTGCTCAAACAGGCAGAGTCACTCTCCGACGCTTGGTCGCAATGAACGCACTGAGGAGCTGCGTGCGGTGTTCACTGCACGCAGCCCTTCAAAGCCTCACTGCCCCATCAAATTCTTCTTGAAAAACGCCGTCTGCTTGGCCACCACCTGCTCGAACACCGGCCCGGTGTAAGGCGAGAAGTGATCGGCCCCCTTGAGCTCCACGTACTCGCCCTTCTTGAGCTTGGCAGCGGCATCACGCACACCCGACACCGGGATCAGGCCATCGTTCTCGGCAGCCACCACCAGGGTGGGCGCTTCGATGCGGTCGGTCACATGGCCAGGGAACCACAGGGGCAGCGTGGTGAAGACGCGGGCGGCCACCTTGTTGGGTGTCTCGGCGCCTTTGGGTGCCAGCTTGGCGTAACCTTCCAGGCACTCGGGGCAGATCAAGCCCGCGAACTGATCCTTGGCGATGATGGGGATGTAGAGGGGCTCTTCCTTGTCACCACGCAGCGCGTCGCGCACGCCGTACCAGAGCGACAGTGGCTGGTACTTGATGGGGAACTGCATGGCGCTCTGAAAGCCGCTCACAAAGGGCACTTGCGAGCTGATGGCCTTGACCACGCCCGGGCGCTCGCTGCCCACCACCAGCACCTGCCCACCGCTGAACGACGAGCCCCAGATGCCCAGGCGGCTGCCGTCCACATCCGCGCGTGTCTTGACGGCATCGACCACGGCCAGCCAATCCTTCACATGCTCCTTGCCGTCGACCACATAGCGCGGCTGGCCACCGCTCTTGCCAAAGCCACGGTAGTCAAAGCGCACCACGGCAAAGCCGGCGTCCACAAAGCGCTGGGCGAAAGGCTGCAAGCCCCAGTCCTTCAGGGCGCCAAAGCCATGGGCCATCACGATCACGGGCGGCTTGCTCACGCCTTGGGGCAGCCAGATCTCAGCGTCGCAGGTGGTGTTCTGACAAGCAAACGTGGCGTTGACCGTCGTGAAGGGCAGCGCATGACTGCTGGTGGCAGCAACAGCGGCCAGGGCGATGGCAGATGCACGCACAACTTTTGAAACGCCTGAGGCGACGGGGAACAACATGGCAATGACTCCTCGGCCCGAACGATCAAAGCTGTTCAGGTCCTTGTGGTGATGGAAAACGCAAGCCCGAGAGCTTGGCAAACATGCGGGCAAGCCGTCAAGGCCTATGCGTGACAAGGCCTGTCGCCCTCGGCCCCCAACGGCACCCATGCGCCGTTCAATGTGGCAAGGCTCAAGGCGACGTCAAACCTCATCGACGCATCGCTGCTCGATGGCGCCGAGCTGATCAATCTCGATGCGCACCACATCGCCCGCCCGCAAGAACTTGGGCGGATCAAAAGCCGCGCCCACACCGCTGCAGGTGCCGGTAAAAATCACATCGCCCGGCTCCAGCGTCATGGCCTGGCTGATCAGCGCGATCTGCGACCACACGTTGTGGATCATCAAGCGCGTGTTGCTGCTCTGGCGCAACTCGCCATTGACCCAGCAGCGCATGCCCAGGCCATGCGGGTCGCCATTCAGCACATCGGCCGTGGTGATCCAAGGGCCATAGGGCGCGTGCGTGTCAAAGCCCTTGCCCAACGTCCATTGGGAGGTGCGCTTTTGCCAGTCGCGCACCGACACGTCGTTGCCCACGGCATAGCCGAACACAACTTCATGGGCTCGCTCGGGTGCCACATGCTTGCAGCGCTGGCCGATCACGGCCACCAACTCGCCTTCGTAGTCGGTCATGCTGGAGACCTTCGGGAGCACGATGTCGTCAAACGGCCCACTGATGGCCGTGGACAGCTTGGGGAACCAGATCTGGTGCTCAGGCACGGTGCGGCTCTCGCCCACGATCTTTTCCTGAACGTGGTCCAGGTAGTTCAGGCCAATGGCCAGGGTCTTGCCCGGGCGGGGTACGGGCGCATGCAGCTTGGCTTGAGCCAGTGTGAGGTGTGCAGGTGCGTGCAAGAGCGCGGTCACGGCCGGCTGCAACTCGGCCCAGCGGGCGATCAAATCCAGCATGCCATCGCGGCTGTGCCAGACCTCTGTGGGCCAGCTGCGATGCAAGGACACGATGGTGTCGTCGTCGCGCAAAACGCCCACTTCCACGCGATCAGGCGTGGCGCCTTGGGGCTCAGAAAAACTCAGCAAACGCATGGGAAAACCTCAAGCATCAAAGGGATGAATCAAGCCTCACGCAGGCAATCGACGATCTTCATGCGCGACGCACGCCAGGCCGGGATGAAACCGCCCACAAAGCCCATGGCCAGTGAGAA
>JBEANX010000017.1:0-4971 GCA_041165245.1 Pseudomonadota bacterium | reverse complement strand
CATGCCTGATGCGGCGATGTCGCGGTCTGCATCGTTGATGGACTCTTGGCGCTTGAGGGCTGTCTCTGATGCAGCCCGTGCGCCCACGCCTTGCAGTTCAGCCGTCATGGCCTGACCAGTGAGCGCCTTCGACATCTCGCGGTTGGAGCGGTCGATCAGGTTCTCTTGGGGCAACGCGCCACCGCTGGATTGGGGCACAAGCAGTTCAATGCCGGTGCCTTCTGGCGCGACCAGGTAGCCGGACTCCAGCATGTTGGCCAGGGCCTTGGCCAGCTCCTCTTGTTCTTCGCTGGGTGTGCCCACGGGGTAGCGGCCCACGGGCCAGGGCAGGCCGTGGCGTTCGCAGTACTTGACGAAGAACCGCCAGCCGCCGGTCTTGAATGTCCAGGGCCAGAAGCAGGCCGACAGCAGCGCGATACCGTATGGGTTGGCTGTGCTGGCCATGTGGCGGCTGATGACGAACTGGTAGGGCTCAATGGGTTGGCCCTGGGGGAAGTTTTTGGAGATGAGCAGGGGCTCAGCGCTGGGGCCGAACTTGATGCGGCGGTTGGGGCGGTCGAGCACTTGGGTGGGCAAGTACTTGCCGTCGACCAGACCCCAGATGACTTCGTGCACGGCATAGCCGGTCAGGATGGATGCAGTCATCTGCCACATGACCTCCAGCCAGTCAGACACCGTGTTGGGCGTGGTGGTACTGAGCCAGGATTCGACCAGGTCGTGGGCTTCCATGGCCTTGGGGTCTTCGTCGTCACCGGCCACGATGCGCCAGTCCATGGAGCGGAACTGACCACGGATGGAGCGCAGGTCACCGATGACATGAGAGTCGGCCAGGATGGACTGGTAGACCGATTCGGCCTTGCCCATCTCGCGCAGGATCGGGTCTGGGTTGGGCAACACAGCCATCTTTGAGAAGAAGCTGTAGATGTCGGTGTCTGGGCTGGCAACCGACTTGCCGAGCATGCTGCGAAGCGAGCTGAGGATGCCCTTGAAGTTGGTGAGTTGCATGGTGGGGTGGGGTGAGGTGCTTGGGTGATCAGTCGGGCGTGTCAGGGCCGGTAGGCCATACCCAGGGGTATGCCGGTGCGTGGGCCCATGCGAACCTTGGGGATGCCTCCGGCGCGGCTGGTGGCCAGTGACCACAGCATGTGCAGGGCATCGGGGCCGTCGTCGTGGTCGGCTTCAGGGAAGTGGCGAAGCTGCTGGATGAGCACCGTTTGCGAGGGGTGCAGCAGGATCAGGCCGTTGCTGACATGGGGGCTCAGGCTCTCAATGCGCAGGCCCTTGTCGGTGTGCGGGATGAGCGGGATGGCAGGCAGTGGCACGCCAACCTTGGCCGATTCCTTGATGAGCTGCTGGCGGAAGAACTCCTGAAACTGAACGCTCTCGACACCCCACAGCAGGCAGCGGTATTCACGCTGCAACTCGATCATGGTTTGGATCTGGCGATCAGGGATCATGCGAGCGACCCGAGCTTCGACCACGGCCAAGATGCCCGTATGGCGGTCATGTCCGCCGACCAGGATGGCGCAGGGATCGCGGCTGCGGTTGTTCTTGCCCAGCGAGGGGTCGTTCACACCGTAGTAGATCCAATCGCGGCTTGGCTGCACCCAGTACTTGATCTCGCGGAACAGGGCCGCGTCGTCGTTGGTGGGGTCGTTCTGGTACTCGCAGTCGAAAGCGTGGTGATCGGCTGCCCTCAGCTTCATCAGCTTGAGCAGGGGCCGCATGGTGGGCCAGCTCACGACAGCGCCAGCGTCCATGAGCTGCTGGTTCTGGGCGTAGTAGGCGTCGGCCTGCTCGGGACCGTCGTTGATGAAGATCTCTTCCCAGGTCTGCCACATGTCCAGGCGGTCAGGCCAGCGCACGATGGCGCGGAACTTGTGGCGATGCCACAAGGGGTTGCGGTGGGTTCGGTTGGCCACCGAGTCGTAGTGCAGGATCGTGTTGAGGTACACGATGTCCATGGAGCCATCGGGCGGGCCCAGGGGGATGACCACCTTCTTGAGCCAGCCTTCCAGCTTGTCGCGCTGCTCCTTGCTGCGGACGTTTTCATCGTTCTCGATGTCGTCCAGCATGACCAGATCAGGCCGGTGCGGGCCGTGCCTGAGGCCGCGCATTTTCTTCCCGCTGCCAAAGGCCTGGACCTTCACGTTGCCTGCGGTGACGATGATCCCGGCGTTCCATACACGGCCACGGCCACAGGCCGAGGGGAAGTCCATGGCCAGGCGTGGGTTGTCTTCCAGCTCGACCTTGACGGCTTCCAGCATGGTGGCTGCCTGGTCGAAGCTGTCCATCACGATGGGGATGAACTTCTTGCGGCCTGTGACCACGCACCACAGGGTGAGCAACTGGGTGCCCAGGGTGGACTTGGCCTCACCACGCGGTGCGCTGATGTCGATGAGCTGGCCCACCTTGTTGTCGATCAGCGCAGGCACGGTGCTGAAGAACCAGGCGTGAAAGGCGCTGGGCTCGCTCTTGATGTAGTGCGGGAAGTAGGTCCGCACGAAGAAGCTGTAGTCGCTGGTGGCCTGGGTGGCTCGGCGATCACGGGCGGCGCTGTCGCTGGCGAAGCCATCGCACTCGGCTTGGATCAGCGTTCGCTGCTCATGGGCATAGGCGGTGAGTTCGTCCAGGAAGGCTTTGGCCTTGCCGGATGCTTTGGGAGGGAGCTTGCTGGTGGCCATGGGGTGGGTGCCGTCTGTGTGGCTTACGCGCTGAAGTTGCGAACCAGCTCAGGGCCGAAGGCCTCAAGCACTTCCACAAAGGATTCGCGCAACTTGGGGTATTGCCCGCCGATGAAGCTGTTGAGCTCCTTGATCACGTCCATGGCCACGCTCAGGCGGTTCAACTTCGGGTTGGCCGAACCGGCTGCACGGATGGTTTTGACGTAGCTGTCGGACAACTGCGCGAGCATCTCGGCCTTGGTCTGGGGCGAGATGTCTGGGGCCTTCTTCATGTCATTGATGACGGCCACAAACTGCTCTGCCAGGTCTTGCAGGATCTGGCCGGTGAGTTCCTCGACGCCGCCTTGCGTGAGGCGGCGAGCATCGCGGGCCACGTCCCAATCGTCGCCTGCTTGCTCAGCCTTGGCCTTCCAGGCGCGTGCAGTTGGGTAGGCCACACCGCACAGCTCGGCCGCAGTGTTGAGTGGCATGCCCTGCACGTACTTGGCGCGCACGGCCTGGCGGGTCTTTTGGTCGTGGGCCATGGATCAGCCAGCCTTGACCAAAGCCTTCAGGCCTTCAACCAGGGCACCAGCCAGAGAGCCCGAGAGGGCGCCGCTGATTCCCGCCTTGATCGCAGTCGATCGCTCGTTGTGCTCCAGCGTTTCGATGCGGCTTTGATGGCTGTCCAAGCGGCCTTCAACGCTGTGTCGAAGGTCATCAATGCGCTGATTCGTTGCATCGTGGTTGGTCTGCAGCATTTGCGTGATGACGCGCAACTGGCCCTTGACCTCAGACAGTTCAATGGCCGTTTGCATGCCGCCTGGATTCGCTTGTTCTTGGTTCATGTGTGCCTCGGTTTTGATGGCGTTGCGAGTGAAGAAGTTGAGGGCTCAGGGCTTGGCGTATTGGCTGCCGAGCAGCTCAAAGGCGCCTTGGCAGGCGATGCAGCGGATGGCGAAGGGTGCTGCCTTGCGTCTGGCTGCGGCGATGGGATCACCGCAGTCTTCGCAGTGGCTTTGGCCCCGGCTTTGAATGGCCCGGTGCACATTGCCCAGGCCGTCGGCCACCGCGTTTGCCTCATTGGCTGAGGCTTGCTCGAAGTGCTTTTCGTCCATGCTCAGTTCAGCGGCAGGATTGGGTTGGCTGCACTTCCAGGAAGCTCAGCAACTGGCAC
Source organism: Pseudomonadota bacterium (assembly GCA_041165245.1). Taxonomy (GTDB): domain Bacteria; phylum Pseudomonadota; class Gammaproteobacteria; order Burkholderiales; family Burkholderiaceae_C; genus Aquabacterium. Next base: position 1,131 of record JBEANX010000017.1, on the reverse strand, counting down.
ATCTGCCCGGCCAACTGGTGATAGGCCTGGGCCACTTGTCGGTGATTGGCCTCCAAGTCGGACATGCGGCCAGAAGCGGGCTGGGGCAGCGGCACTGGCGGTATCACCAGGTTGGGCGGGGGCGGCACTTTGATCGGCGCTACCGAAGGCGCTTGCACCACCAGCGTCGGGCCCGGCGTTGGCGGCACGCCAGAGGCGCAGGCGCTTATCAGGCAGGATGCACAGATCAGCAATGTCAGTTTGAGCAGGCGCATGGCGGGCCTCGGTTTCAAGGGTGGAGAAATGGGTGGCGATGCGCTGGCGCTTGACCTCATAGGCCTGGCCTGTGGTGGCGGCACGCTGGATCTCGGTTTGCGCCTGGCTGGCCGCACTGGCTGCGGCAGCAACCACGGCAGATGCCGATGTCAGCGCCGATTGGGCTGTGACCTGGCTGAGACACGTGGCGCTGCCAATGGCCTTGCCTTGCTCAAAGGCGGCATTGACCTGGTGGCGGGCCACCAATGCCAAGCCGACGACCAAGATGGTTGGGGCCAGCACCAACGCCATGCGCAGCGCGCCCTTCCCATCAGGCAAGCCCAGCAGCTGCTTGAGCTTGAACAGCTTGGCGGCTGTCGCGGCGATGGTGGTCAAGCCGATCATGAGCACACCCCCTTGCCCCACGCTTGGTACATGGGCTCAAACTTTGTCAGGATGACCTTGGGGTAATGGGCGTTCTCACGCTGGGAGGCTGGGGTGACACCAGGGTTGATCTCACACGTGGCACCCATGCAGCGTGCCGGTGTGGCGCTGAGCTTTTGGCGCTTGTAGACCCAGCCCAAGCCGCCGTTGTAGGCCGACAGTGCAAAGGCCATTTGCTCGCATGGAGACTCAGCCTTGATGCGTTGAGCCAGCCACTGGTCATAGCTGACCAGTGCACGCAAGGCCCAGGTGGGGTTGGCAGGTGCGCGGTCGGCCAGGCCAGGGTAGATACCACCGATCCAGGTGGCCGTGCTGGGCATGAACTGGGCCAGGCCTTGTGCCCCCACGGGGGAGCGGGCGTCTTCACGCCAGCGGCTCTCTTGGTGCACCTGCGCGGCAAATGTGGCCACTGGGGCATCCAGGCCCCAGATGCGGTGGGCCTCGCGTTTGAGC
>JBEANX010000016.1:0-4642 GCA_041165245.1 Pseudomonadota bacterium | reverse complement strand
TTGGCCATGTTGCTGTGGGCCTTTCAGATCATCGGGCTGATCATCGCGGTGATGGCCATGCCCTTGTTCTGGATGAGCTTCATGCTGGCCGCGCGCCAGGTGACCATGTCTGAGCGCATCTCACCTGCCGTGCTGATCGAACCTTTGCGTGACCCGGCTGAGCGCATGGCCTGGCTCAAACTGGGCGCCATGTATGCGCTGGGCGTGGTGGCCGTCTCTTTGCTGGCCAGCGCACTAGGGCCCAGCATGGAGGCGCTCTCTGATGCGGTCGAGGCCGCATCCAAAAGCGATGTGCCCACGACAGACCCTGTCATCCTGCAGAGCGTGCTCTGGCGAGTGGCACTGAGCCTGCCTTTGAGCCTGGCTTTCTGGCACACGCCGGCCTTGATCCACTGGGCCAAGGTGCCGCCTGTCAAGGCACTGTTCTTCAGCGTGGTGGCCTCGTGGCGCAACCTGGGTGCCTTCGTGGTTTATGGCGCGTGCTGGCTGGCCGTGCTGGGTGCCGGCGCGGCCGTGGTGCAAGTGATCAGCGCCATCGCGCCTGATTCCATCGTCAGCACGCTGGTCGTGGTCTTCACGGGCATGTGGATCGCAGCGGCCTTTTACAGCTCGCTGTACTTCAGCGTGACCGACTGCTTTGAGCCCCCCGAGGGCGCGCTTCAGGAAAGCCGGGAAACGCCGTCCAAGGGGCAGGCGTAAATCGCGTTGCGCAGGGCTGCGATGGCCTCGTAGCGCGTGAAGCTGCGGCGCCAGGCCAGCACCACGCGGCGTGTGGGTGGCAGGCCTTCAAAAGGCAAGTAGGACACCAGGCTTGACGGCTCTTTGGGCACGCTCATGCAGGGCACGACGGTCACGCCCATGCCGGAAGCCACCATGTACTTGATGGTCTCCAGTGATGAGCCCTCGAAGCTCTTGCGGATGCCCTCGGCGTCGCTCGAAAAACGCGCGAACTCTGGGCAGACCTCCAGCACATGGTCGCGGAAGCAATGCCCTGCGCCCAGCAGCAGCATGGTCTCGCGCTTGAGCTCGTCAGCCGACACCTCAGCGCGCGCAGCCAGGTGGTGGTTCTTGGGCACGGCCACCATGAAGGGCTCTTCGTACAGCGGCGCCATGGCCAAGCCCGCATCGACAAAGGGCTCGGCCAGGATGGCGCAATCGAGCTCACCCGCACGCAACATCTCCAACAGCTTGACCGTGAAGTTCTCTTGCAAGATCAGCGGCATCTGCGGCACTTCGGCGATGCAATGGCGCACCAAGTCAGGCAACAAGTAAGGCCCGATGGTGTAGATCACACCCAAGCGCAAGGGGCCGGCCAGCGGGTCCTTGCCACGTTTGGCGATTTCCTTGATGGATTGGGCTTGCTCCAGCACGGCCTGAGCTTGGCGGATGATCTCCTCGCCCAAGGGCGTGACAGTGATCTCGCTGCTGCCGCGCTCAAAGAGCTTCACATCGAGTTCTTCCTCGAGCTTTTTCACGGCCACCGACAAGGTGGGTTGGGCCACGAAACAGGCCTCGGCCGCACGGCCAAAGTGGCGCTCACGGGCCACGGCCACGATGTATCTCAGTTCGGTCAGCGTCATGGCGTGATCTTAGGCGAAGCTGAAAAGGCAGGCTCAGGCGCAGGACTTGGGCTCAAGCTTTGAGGTACTCAGCCTTGCCGCCCAACCAACGCTGCACATGCAGACGGGCGGCCTCGGGGTGGTCGCGCAGCAGGGCCTCGGCAGAACCCCTGGCATGTTCCAGCAAGGCCTGGTCTTCGGCCAGGTCGGCAAAGCGCAGCAGCGCCGCGCCTGATTGCCTCGCGCCCATGAACTCACCGGGCCCACGGATCTGCAAATCGCGCCGGGCGATCTCGAAGCCATCGGTGGTCTCAGCCATGGCTTTGAGGCGGGCTTTGCCTTGGTCTGACAGCGGCGAGCCAAACAGCAACACGCACACACTGGCCACGGCGCCCCGCCCCACCCGGCCGCGCAACTGGTGCAACTGGCTCAGGCCAAAGCGCTCGGCATGCTCGATGACCATCAAGCTGGCGTTGGGGACGTCCACACCCACTTCGATCACGGTGGTGGCCACCAGCACAGAGAGCGCGCCACTGGCGAATTGAGCCATGGTCTCGGCCTTCTCAGCCGTGGGCAAGCGGCCATGCAGCAAGCCCACACCATGGCCCGCCAAGGCTTCGCTCAGTTCTTCGTGCGTCTGGGTGACATTACTCAGGTCCAGCGGCGGGCGTTGCTGCTTTTGCTTGCCAGCGAGTTCGTCCTGGGCCTGGTCAGCCTCTTCGGTCTCGTCGATCAGTGGGCAGACCCAATAAACCTGACGGCCCTTTTCGACCTCATCACGGATGCGCTCGATCACCTCGGGGCGGCGCGTGTCTGCAAACACCTTGGTGACGATGGGTGTGCGGCCTGGCGGCAACTCATCAATGGTGCTCACATCCAGATCGGCCAAGTAGCTCATGGCCAAGGTACGTGGGATGGGCGTGGCGCTCATCATGAGCAAGTGCGGCTCCAGCGCGCTGCCCTCCAGCTTGCGGCGCAATTGCAGACGCTGGGCCACGCCGAAGCGGTGCTGCTCGTCGATCAAGGCCAGCCCCAGCTTCTTGAAGTTCACATGGTCCTGGATCACGGCATGGGTGCCCACCACCAGTTGCGCCTCGCCACTGGCCACCGACGCCAACTGCGCCTGCTTGACCTTGGACTTGAGGCTGCCAGTGAGCCAGGCCACCTTGATGCCCAGCGGCTCCAGCCAGCCCACCAGCTTGCGAAAGTGCTGCTCGGCCAAGATCTCAGTGGGCGCCATCAGGGCGCATTGCCAGCCTGCCTCCATGGCGATGGCGGCGGCCAAGGCAGCCACCACGGTTTTGCCAGAGCCGACATCGCCTTGCAGCAGGCGGTGCATGGGCATGGGCCGGGCGATGTCAAGCGCGATCTCTTCGACCACCCTGCGCTGGGCCTCGGTCAAGGTGAATGGCAGCACAGCCAACAGCTTTTCTTGGAGGCCACCCACACGGCTGGGCAAGGCAGGTGCCTTGAGCATGGCACGCTCGCTTCGCGACTTCATTTGCGAGGTCTGCTGGGCCAGCAATTCTTCGTATTTCAGGCGCTGCCAGGCGGGGTGGCTGTGGTCTTCCAGGGCTTCCAGCGCAGTGCTGGGCGCGGGGTGGTGCAAGCTGTGCAAGGCCTCGCGCAGGCTGGGCCAGCGGCGGGGAAACAAGGCCTCGGGCACGACCTCGCTCAAGGGCGCGCGCTGCAGAGCAGAAGCCACGGCCTTGCGCAAATAGGCCTGGGGCAAGCCAGCCGACGTGGGGTAGACCGGTGTGAGCGATTGCGCCAGCGCCTGGCCGGCAGTGACCACCTTCACGGTGGGGTGCACCATCTCTCGGCCAAAAAAACCATGCTTGATGTCGCCGCGCACTCGCAGGCGCACACCCGGCACCCAGGCTTTTTGCTGCGAGCCGTAGAAATTCAAAAAGCGCAGAAGCAAGGTGCCAGAGCCATCGTCGATCTTGACGATGAGCTGGCGGCGCTGGCGGATGTCCACCCGACACTCGATCACATCGCCTTCGACCTGAGCCGTCATGCCATCGCGCAGTTCGCCCACGGTGTGCAAGCGGGTTTCGTCTTCGTAGCGAAGGGGCAGGTGCAGGGCCAGGTCGATGTCGCGGCTCAGGCCCAGCTTGAGCATGGCCTTGGCGGGCGCAGACAAGTTGGCCGTGTTGGAGGCCGCGGCAGGGGCAGGAGTGGTGGCTGACGGTCTGGAGCTTGTCACGTCTGGATTGTGCCTGCAGGCTCGACCCGTTCAGCTTGCCAAACCTGTCACGCATGGCGCCAACAACACCCCTCCAATGGGCGCCTGACAGGGCCAAATCGGGGGCAGACCAACCCACGGGCAGGCCACATCAGCGACAATCTCTCCCTTGTTCGATTTGGCACGGGGCCCGTCCGCCCCTCAAACACATGCTCGACAGCACCCCCTCGCGCCTTACTGCGCACACCCTCAGCGATTTCGATTTCGAGCTGCCTGAGGCTTTGATCGCTCAGACCCCCGCCGCAGAGCGCACTGCGTCCCGCCTGCTCGATGGCCTGGCCGGAGCCCCACAAGACCGCATCTTCAAAGACCTGCCCAGCCTGCTGCGGGCGGGTGATTTGCTGGTCTTCAACAACACCCGCGTCATCAAGGCCCGCTTGTACGGCGCCAAATCCAGTGGCGGCGCCGTGGAAGCCTTGGTCGAGCGCGTGCTGCCCGGGCAGGAGGTTCTGGCCCACCTGCGCGCCAGCAAATCGCCCAAGTCGGGTGCCACGGTGCGCTTTGCCGACGCGTTCAACGCCGAAGTACTGGGCCGTGGCGGCCCTGATGGTGGCCTCTTCCACCTGCGCTTTGAGGGTGACCCGCTCACCTTGCTGGAAGCGCACGGCCATGTGCCGCTGCCGCCCTACATCACGCACAGCGATTCAGCAGAGGACGAACGCCGATACCAGACGGTGTTCGCCAAACACCCCGGCGCCGTGGCCGCCCCCACCGCCGCCCTGCACTTTGACGACGCTTTGCTCGCCGCCTTGAGCGCCCAAGGCGTGGGCCGTGCGGAAGTGACGTTGCACGTGGGCGCCGGCACCTTCCAGCCCGTGCGCACCGAGAACCTGGC
>JBEANX010000015.1:0-8757 GCA_041165245.1 Pseudomonadota bacterium | reverse complement strand
CGCAAGCTTTTGTTTGAGCGCCGTGACTTGCGCAGCCGAGAGGTCTTGCGCCTGCGCAACGTGGGCCGCGCCAAGCGACAAAGTGGCGGTCAGCGCCAGACGCGCCAGGGTGTGGAACTTGAACATCAAAAGGCTTTCAGACGTCGAGCGCACGGCCAACCAGCCAGCGCTTGACAGGGGTGAGTTGATCGAGAAGACCCATGCCGCGGTTGCGAAGTTCCCGCACGCTGCCCTGATCCTGCGAAAACAAGTTCAACAGGCCGTCCGTCAGATGAGACATCGACTGCGTCGGCCACCAGCGAGCACGGGCATAGCGTCGCAGCAGTTTTTCGTCTCCTGGAGAGCGCCAGGCTTCATGTTGACGGGCATCGGCCAGCACATCAGCCAAAGTGGCAACATCGGCCAAGCCAAGGTTCAGCCCCTGCCCGGCCAGCGGATGCACTTGGTGTGCCGCATCACCCAACAAGGCCCACCCAGGGCCACTCCATGCATCAGCCTGGGCCAGCGCCAATGGCCAATGAAACACTGCCGAGGTGAGTTTCAAATCGCCCACCAAGCTGGCAGCCTCTGCCTCGCTGGCCCGGATCGTGGACATCAAGGTTTGCTCGAAATCTGGGGGTGACAAGGCCAGCAATTCGCGGCCACGCGCTTCAGGCACCGACCACACCAAGCCGTACGAGGCTTGTGGATCTGGCGAGTTGAAGGGCAACAAAGCCAGCACATCGGGCGAGCGAAACCACTGGCGCGCAACCCCAGCATGCGGGCGCGAAGCTTTCAGCCTGGCGGCCACGCCCCAATGCCCGTAAGGCTTGCGGTCAAAGGAGACTTTCAAGGCATCCCGTGATTCAGACACTTTGCCTTCACAAATGGCAAGCAGTGCAGCCTCGACCGCGGGTTGTGCCCCCGACTTGATCGACGGCACCACACTGACATGTGGGGCAAACTTCAAAGCTTCTCCAAGAAGCCTCTCCAAGGCTGATGCGTCGACGATCCAGGCCAACTCAGCAACTTTTTGCTGCCAGGCAGAAAAGCACAGGCGCCCACCGTCATCACCCCGGATGACCATGTCGTGCACCGGGCTGGCATGTGCTTTGAGCTCGGGCCAGACGCGCAATTGCGTCAGCAGTCGGATGCTGTGCGCGTTGAGCGCATAGGTTCGCACGTCATCAGGCCGTGTGGCCAGGTGGTCACACGCCAGGGCCACCTTCCAGCCTTGACCGGACAAGGCCAAAGCCAGGGCACGGGCCACGGCGCCACTGCCACTGACACACACATCAAAACGGGGCTCATTCATGAAACACATTGTAGAGCGCCCCCCTCAAGCAGGGGAAAACAGGGATCGGCCTGACTGACATCCGCGAGAATTCCACCTAAAGTCCACTCAGGTGAGCCCATTCCACCTGGTGGGAAAAAAAACACACTCACATCGCCAGACCAGGGGAGGCGGATTCGTCCGCACAAACGCATGTCGAACCGAAAAAATCAGGACGCTGGCGGGCCTGTCGTTGCTTTGCTGGAAAGAAAGACCTCCCTGGCCATTCTTGGTGCGGGCGCGCCAACGGTTTTGGCTGTTTTTCTCTTTGAGACGCTGACGAACAGCATCGCCCCCCACGACCGCTTCTTGCTGCCTGTGCTGTCCTTGGTGATGGCCGGGCTGTTTTTGCGCTTGCTGCGCAAGCCAGAAACCTTGTTGAGTACCCAGCGGGTGGCCATCGCCGCTTTGCAGGCTTTCTTCGTGCTGGGGGTGCTCAGCCTGGTCATCCTGACACCCAAGGCCATTGACCTGTACTGGGTGGCCACCACTTACAACTGGATGCTCCTCATCTCTTTGCTGCTGCACATCACCTGGCCGCAGCGAGCGGCGTTGGTGTTGACGGTCAGCTTGGTCATCGTGGTGGGAATTCCGCCCCTGGTGGCGCGCAGTTATGTCTCGCCTGATGCGTGGGAGAGCCAGTTCCTGCCGTTGGTGATCAACAGCAACCTGGTGCAAGCCGCACTGATGCTCAGCCTGATGGGTGTGTCGCACATGCGAGCCAGTGTGGTTCAGGTGCTGTCGACCCATGGCCGCATCGGGCCTGCCGATGCCCGCGCGGCCTTGGACGACTGGCTCAAAACTCAAACGTCCGAATTGGCCCTCGCCCGTGACACGGCGGAAGCCGCCTCACGCGCCAAGACTCAATTCCTGGCGGTCATGAGCCACGAGTTGCGAACGCCCTTGCATGCGATGCTGGTGTCGGCCGATTTGTTGTCTGAAAATCCGGACGGTTCGGTCAGTGAACGAGAGCGCCGTCTGATTGGCACCATCCAGAACAGTGGCAACCACCTGCTGGCTTTGATCGACCAGGTGCTCGATTTGTCGCGCATTGAGGCAGGCAAATTGGCCGTTCGCCACGACGCGATCGACATGTCGGAGGTCTGCGAGCGTGCGGTGCAGGCGGTCTCACCCATGGCCGTTCGCAAGGGGCTGAGCCTGCGTGTGGACATCAGCGACAAGTTGATGCCCCACCGACAAGGCGATGCGCTGCGCTTGACACAAGTGCTGATCAACCTGATGGCCAATGCTTGCAAGTTCACCGATCAAGGGCATGTGGCACTCAGGGTGCGTCAAGGCGGCCATGATGAGGTGACGTTTGAGGTCGAAGACAGCGGCATGGGCATGTCTTCGGACGTGCAACAGCGCGTCTTTGATGCCTTTTACCAAGCCGACCATGACTCCACGCGCCGACATGGTGGTGTGGGCTTGGGCCTGACCATCACACGCGACTTGGTCGTGCTCATGGGGGGCAATCTGAAGATTGACAGCACCCCGGGCCAAGGCACGCGCATCACGGTGACCATCCCCTTGCAGATGCAGACCGTGACGCCAGGGTTGGGCAGCCAGGCTTTGGCGCGCGAGCGCAGCATCGAAGGCATGCGGATCTTGGTGGTGGAGGACGACCCGGTCAACAGCATGCTGGCGTGCGAAGTGCTCAGTGGCGCCAAGGCCAGACCGCAGGCTGTGGCCTCCGGTGAAGAGGCATTGAGCCACTTGCGAAACCATGAGGTTGACATCGTGTTGATGGACTTTCGCATGCCCGGCATGGACGGCATTGAGGCGACCCGACGCATCCGCCAGGGCGATGCGGGGGAGATCGCTTGCCGCGTGCCCGTGCTGGGCCTGACCGCCAACGCTTACATCGAAGACCGCGAACAGTGTTTGCAGGCTGGCATGAGCGATGTGCTGACCAAACCCATCGAGCGCCTGGCGCTGATCTCGGCCATTGCGCGCTGGCGCTCGGTGGCTCGGGCTTAAAATCGCGGATTGCCAGCGCCGCCTGCGCTGGGCACCTCTTCCTGACAGGACCCGACCATGAGCCTCAAATGCGGCATCGTGGGTTTGCCCAATGTGGGCAAATCCACCCTCTTCAACGCGCTGACCAAGGCTGGCATTGCGGCTGAAAACTACCCTTTTTGCACCATCGAGCCCAATGTGGGCGTCGTGGAAGTGCCTGATCCGCGCCTGGCCAAGCTGTCCGAGATCGTCGGGCCTGAGCGCATCGTGCCGGCCATCGTTGAATTCGTGGACATCGCAGGCCTGGTGGCCGGTGCCTCCAAGGGCGAAGGCCTGGGCAACCAGTTCCTCAGCCACATCCGCGAAACCGACGCGATCGTCAACGTGGTGCGTTGCTTCGAAGACGACAACGTGATCCACGTGGCCGGCAAGGTCGACCCAATCGCCGACATCGAGGTCATCCAGACCGAGCTGTGCCTGGCCGACCTGGGCACCGTTGAAAAGGCACTCCACCGCTACAGCAAGACCGCCCGCTCTGGCGACAAGGAAGCGGCGGCTGTCCTCAAGGTGCTGGAGAAGTGCAACGCCGCGCTGGACATGGCCAAGCCCGTGCGCACCATCGACTTCAGCAAGGAAGAGCTGGTGCTGCTCAAGCCCATGTGCTTGATCACCGCCAAGCCTGCCATGTTCGTGGGCAACGTCTCTGAAGACGGTTTCGAGAACAACCCCTTCCTGGACCGCCTGCGTGAGTACGCTGCTGCCCAGAAGGGCGAAGTGGTGGCGATCTGCGCCAAGACCGAAGCCGAACTGTCTGAGATGGAAGACGAAGACCGCGCCATGTTCCTGGCCGAAATGGGCCAGGACGAGCCAGGCCTGAACCGCCTGATCCGCGCGGCCTACAAACTGCTGGGCCTGCAGACCTACTTCACCGCAGGGGTGAAGGAAGTGCGCGCCTGGACGATCCGCATTGGCGACACCGGCCCGCAAGCCGCAGGTGTGATCCACACGGACTTCGAAAAGGGCTTCATTCGCGCTCAGACCATCGCCTTTGACGACTTCATCCAGTTCAAGGGTGAACAAGGCGCCAAAGACGCCGGCAAGATGCGCGCGGAAGGCAAGGAATATGTGGTCAAGGACGGTGACGTCCTGAACTTCCTGTTCTCCTCTTGATTCAGGCTTGATCAGCGGCTGATTTCGCAGGGTAAAAACCACTCGGCGTTCGCTGAGTGTTCCCTTGCGGCAGGACATTCAAGATGAAGGCCCCAAGCGCCGAAAAGCTGGGGTCTGTCTCATTTTCCGAGATTCATCATGAACATCCACCACAAGCCTGCGCCTACCCTGGCTGCCATGTCGGCAGTGATCTGCCTCCTGGCTGCACCTGATGCGCATGCAGGTCGCCCCCTGACCGTTGATGACGCTGGGGTCAACGAGGTCGGGCAATGTCAACTCGAAGCCTGGGGCGCACGCAGCTCTGGGGCAGATTTGCTCCTGGTGGCAGCACCGGCTTGCGGTGTCTTGCCCGGCCTGGAACTGGGGCTGGAGGTCGACGCCCCTCGGCGCACCAGCACCACCGACGCTGGCCGTGGTATCGCCCTGAAATACGCGCCCGAGTGGGCCCAGCATGGCGACTGGAAATTCGGCGCCAAACTGTCTGCAGGCAGTGTCAAAGCGGCAGGTGCAGGCCATTGGTACAGCGCACCCACCACCGTGTTGGGCTTGGCCACCTACAGCATCAACGATCAGTGGACAGCCCACGCGAACCTTGGCTTGGCTTTCGAGCACCCTGATGCCGTCAGAAAAGCGGCGGCAGGCTTGGCACTGGCCTGGACGCCCCATGAACGCTGGCTGGTGTTTGCCGAACTCATCGGCACCGAGCAGCACACCGCCACACGTGGCACCGGGGCCCGCTATTGGCTGATCCCTGAGGTGCTGGGCCTGGACGCCACGGTCAGCAAGGCCAACGCCGTGAAAGACGGCACGACCTGGACGCTGGGTCTGGGCTGGTACGGCCTGAAATTCTGAGGTTTCCGCGCTGGCTGGGCCGAAAATCTGGCCTGTGCGCGACGTTTCACAAAAGGGCAGGGGCAGCCCTCCTCTTTGCCCCTTCAGTTCCTGCCGTGGTGGTCGATATTTCCACCAAGGCCTCCTGTGAGGCCAAGCGGCTTGCGAGCCGAACTGATCATTGACCCGAGGAACGCCCATGGACACCCTTCAAGAATCCTCCGCCACGGCCCCTGCAGTCAGCCGCCCGGTCAACCCTGCATTTGGCCTTGGCGCCAAAGGCTTGACGCCCAAGCAGTCCACGCGGCACGCCAATTCTGGCCGCGAGTTCCTGACCTTCCGGCTGGGCAGCGAAGAGTACGGCATCGACATCCTGAAGGTTCAGGAGATCCGCTCTTACGAGCAGCCCACCAAGATCGCCAATGCACCGGCTTATCTCAAGGGCGTGGTCAACCTGCGGGGCGTGATTGTTCCGATCGTCGACCTGCGGGTGAAGTTCAATTGCGTCAACGAAATGGGCGAAGCTGAAATGAACAGCTTCACCGTCGTGATCGTGCTGAACGTCAAAGGCCGCGTGGTTGGCGCAGTGGTTGATTCGGTGAGCGACGTGATGCAACTGAGTGATCAGGTCATCCAGCCTGCGCCAGAGATGAGCGCCTCGGTGATCGACACCTCGTACATCACGGGCATTGCCAATGTCAGCGAACGCCTGCTGATCTTGATGGACATCGAAGCCCTGATGAGCAGCGCCGAGATGGGCTTGATCAACAGCATCTCCACAAACTGAATCCCCACAGGGTTTCAAGCTGCACAAGCGCCCCGCTTCGGCCGGGCGCTTTTTCTTTGCTTGGGTAGCGCAGCTTCATGCTGTTGCGTGCTTTTTGCCAGATCAGTCGCGCTGCCTGAGGGTGGCCAAAACGGGCCGCTTCAGCAAGCCACGAAGGCTCCACCAGCCGGCCACCAACACCAGAGCAGCACCAACAACGGCACCCGCCGCAGGGCCCCACCAAGGGGGCTGCCAGGGAAATTCAAACACGCGGCTGGCCAGCAAGCCGCCGATGCCAATGGCTGCTGCCGCCGCCAAGCCACCTGACAAGACACCCAGTCCTGTCAGCTCCAGGCGTTGCGCTTGGGCGAGTTGTGCACGTGAAGCGCCCAGCGCACGCATGATGGCCCACTCTTGCGCCCGCCTCTCACGAGACGACCACAAGCCTGCCAGGAGCACGAGCACGCCTGCCGCGAGGGTGAACACAAAGAGGAACTCAACCGCGGTGATGACTTGGTTCAGCACCTTTTGCACTTGGTTGAGCGACATGGTGATGTCGACCACGGTGAGGTTGGGAAACTGCGCCACCAAAGTGCGGTCCAGCTTGCCATCGGGCGGGGCCTTGAAGGCCGAGATGTAGGTCACGGGCCAGTCAAGCGGCACCTCGGTGGGCGCCATCACGAAAAAGTTGACGTGCATGGATGACCAATCGACCTTGCGCACGCTGGTGATCTGGCCTTTGCTGACCTGGCCTGCGATGTCAAAGCTCAGGGCATCACCCAGCTTGAGGCCGAGCGTCTTCATGAGGCCCGCCTCCACACTGAATTCGCCCGGTTTGCCGCCAGCCGACCAACGCCCCTCGACCAGCTCGTTGTGCTCTGGGGCCTGTGGCGCCGCACTGAGGTTGAACTCGCGATCCACCAGGCGCTGGGCACGTTCGTCGGGGTAACTTTCAGGGCGGATGGCCTTGCCGTTGACCTCGACCAAGCGGGCTCGGATCATGGGGTACCAGTCAAATCGCGCCAGGCCTGCATCGGCCAAAGCCATTTTGAAACCGTCGACTTGGTCTGGCTGGATGTTGATGACGAAGCGGTTGGGGGCGTCGGGCGGTGTGGCCTGTCGCCAGCTGGCGATCAGATCTGTGCGAATCAGGATCAGCAGGAAAAGCGACAACAAGCCCACCGAGAGCGCGGCCACCTGAGTGAGCGTGGCGGAGGGCTGCGAGACCAAATCACGCGTGGCTTGCCGCCAAGCCAGGGGCGCCTGAGCAGAACTTTCAGCGTTGAGCCAACGCTTGAGCAACAGCAGAACGCCCCAAGCCAACGTGACCAACACGGCCACGGCACCCAGGATGCCTCCCAGGGCGATGGCGGCCAGTTTGGCGTCGCGCACCACGAGGCTCAAGAGCGCCAGCAAGGCGAGCACGCCCCCCGCCAGCACACCAAGGGACCAGGCACGGGGCTCGCCCAACTGGCGGCGCAAGACCCGCAAGGCAGGCACTTGGGCCAGTTGCAGCAGAGGCGGCAGGCCAAAGCCCAAGGTCAGCGTCATGCCCACGGCCAGAGACAGCGCCACGGGCCACAGACCGGGCAGGGGCAGATCGGCCTGCACCAGATCAGCCAGGAGCACCACAAACACCTGGTGGAAGGCTGCGCCTGCCAGCAGCCCCAGCAAGGATGCACCCAGGCCCACCACCACCAGTTCAGCCGTGTAGGCGCGGATCATGTCGGCCTGCGAGACACCCAGCACACGCCACAAGGCGCAGTCGTCCAGGCGGCGCATGGCGAAATCACGGGAGACGGTGGCGACCACCACGGCAGAAAGGAGCGCCGCCAACAAGGCCACCAGGCGCAGGAACATGCCCGCGCGGTCGATGGTGGCGCGCATCTCGGGGCGTCCGTCGTCAAGCGTTTCAACACGCACGCCGCGCAAGGCCTTGGCTTGCACTCGCAGTTGATCGGTGAGCTGGCGCAGTTGGGCCGCTTCGTTCAGCGGTGAAGCCTTGGGCGCTTGAGCATGGCCGCCAGCCAAGGGGGCTGCGTCATTGGCACGTGCCTGCCCTGCCACCAACAAGCGCCACGTCACGCGGCTGCCCGGCTGGATCAGGCCGGTGGCGGCCAGGGCCGACTCACGCACCATCACGCGGGGCAAAAAACTCATGAAGCCGGCGCCGCGGTCGGGTTCGGTGGCAATGACCGCAGCGATCTTCAAGGCTGAATCGCCCAGCCAAAGGGTGTCGCCCACCTGAAGTGACAAGGCCTGCAGCACGGCGGCATCCAGCCAGACTTGGCCCTCCGGTGGGCCGCCTTGCGGGGCTGGCCCCGTGGGCTCGACCACGCCAGAGCGCAGCAGCCGACCCAGCGTGAGCTTGCCACGCAAAGGGTATCCAAGCCCCACGGCCTTGACAGCCACCAAGCGGGTTTGGCCGCCTTGCTCGTCTGGGGCCCGAACCATGCTCTGGAACGCAGCGGTGCTCACCTGCCGAAACCCCTGCGCCTGGGCCGAAGCGGCCAGTTCTGGCGGCAAGGGCTGGTCACCCAGCACCACCACATCGGCACCCAAGAGTTGTGCGGCATCACGGCTCAGGCCGCGCTCAATGCGATCAGCGAACAGGCCCACCGCCGACAAAGACGCCACAGCCAAAGCAACGGCCAGCCAGAGCCAGCGCAAGGCGCCAGATCGAAAATCGCGCCAGACCATGCGCCACATCCAGGGTTTC
>JBEANX010000014.1:0-7345 GCA_041165245.1 Pseudomonadota bacterium | reverse complement strand
ATGCGCACGGCGCCCAGGCAGGCATGGCCTTCGCCGGCATCGCGCGCCAGCATGAGGCGGGCGTTGAGGCGGCCAATGAGCACCTCGGCCGTGCGCTCAGCCGTGGCGTTGCTGTCGCTGACATCCACCCCGGCGGCGCGAAAGCGTGGGGGCGTGCTGCCACCGGCTTCTTCGGCGTCGGTCTCAACCACGCCGGGGCGGGGCAAGGCCACGGCCAGCACCACGACCTCGTTGCGCACTTCGGGGCCGATGTCCAGCGCGGCGGGCACGGCATCTTCCACAGGCATCGAAAACGCGGTGCCATCGGGCAGCACACCACGGGCTGAGACCAAAGCCAGCTTGCCCATGGCCAGGGCGGCCTCGTCGATCTGCAGATCAGAAAAACCCCAGTGGTAGGGCGACATGGCCACCAACTTGGCCTGCATCTGCTGCGAGAGGTAACGGTCGTGCTGCTGGAAATGCTGGGGCTGAAGGAACATGCCTTCGGTCCAGACGACTTTGTTGTGCCAACTCATGGGAGGTGTCTCAGAGGTTTATTTGCGGTTGTGGTCGAGCGAGGGCGGCGGGGTGAAGCCCAGCTCGCGGGCACGCGTCTCGAACTGAGCGGCCATCAAAGGCTGCTCTTGCTTGCGGTAATAAAGGGCCAGCTCGTAACAGGCGATCCCGTTGCCCAGGGCGGCGGCGTATTGCATCCAGCCCTCGTAGCGGTTGGCGTCGGGCTGCACATCCTTGCCGCCGCTTTGGTACCAGCGGGCCACACGGGCTGCGGCGTCTTTGTCGCCCCGGGCCGATTTGTGCAGGTCGTCGCGCAGGGCTTCGTTGTCAGTGCGTTGGGCAAAGGCGCTGCGGTAGAGGCGCACGTCGTTGCGACGCAAGGCCTTGTCGGCCTCAGAAGCACCTTCGCGGGCGACCTCAGCGCTGCCCACCAAGCGGCTCTTGGGGTACTGCATGGTGTACTGCGTGGCAAGCTTGAGCACGTCGCCTGGCACGGTGCTTTCTTGCAACTGGCGCCACAAGGTGCTCTCTTCGGCCGACTCGAAGCGATCCGCCGCGGGCACGGCCGACAAGGTGGGCGAGAGCCTGAGCTTGACCTTGGTGTTCTCGGCAATGAAGGGGTTTTGGGCCACCAGGCGGATGGCCGGCACCGGGTGGTTCAGCATGGTCTGCTGCACATCGATCTTGACCAGGCGAAACAGCTCTGAAAACGTGATGTCGTCAGACGCTGCATTGAGCACCTTGACCAGCGAGCCCGTGTAGAAGGTGTTTTGCGTCTCGACCGCAGGCGAGATGGCGGGCTTGCCCGCCGCCGTGGAAAACGCAATGAGGCAGCCCAGTGGTGCCTCGACCTGGTTGAAGCCGTCGGCCTTGTCGAACGCGGCGCGCAGGGAGGTGCGGCAGGCGTCCATCACCAGCATGGTCATGCCTTGCGGGCGGCTGGGCAACTGCTTGAGCAGGTCGCGCTGGAAGTGCACGCTGCCTTCGTTGAGCGTGTCTTCCTTGGCGCTGGGGTTCACGCCGGCGGCCAGCATGAGGTTTTCTGCATCGACCTGCAGGCCGTGCCCTGTGAAGTAAAACAACACGGAAGCATCGGATGGCGCAGCCGAGACCGTTTTCGCGAAGGCGCTGACGGTGTTGCGCTGCGTGCCAGGGTCCTGGTCAACCGCGGTGGTGACCTGAAAGCCTCGGGCTTCCAGGGCAGCTTTGAGGTCGCGCACATTTTTATGGACAGGTGGCAGGTCAAAGGGGCTGGGGTAAACACGGTTGCCCACCAGCAGGGCCAAGCGAACACCTTGCTTGGCCGATGCACTCACGGCTTCGGTGCTGGCCTTGGCAGCGTCTTTGTCGCCACCGTACCAGCCCGCGGCCTGAACCTGCAAGGGCGCCAAAGCGCCTGCCGCTGCCACTTGCAGCGCCAGCCGGCGAGACACGGGCAACGAGGCCACCTGATCTTCAAACTTCATGGAACACGCTTCGACCGAATGGTATGGGCCAATGTTCGAGGGTAGTGGGCCACCCTCGGTTTGCACAGCCCCAGTTGTAGGGGGGCACACGACACAGTTCGGGCACCCTGGACATGCTTGGTTTTCTTGAACTGTAGCCCAGGCCCAAGACAGGGGGCCATGCCCTTGGGTCTGCATGAACTGTCTTAAACTGCGGCTTGCTGATCACGCAGCGGCTCTGGCGGTGCAGCGACAGCCCCGCAGACCCTTTCCTACCCAGACGGACCCCGGCCCCCCGAGGACCCATGCGCATCATCCATGTCCTCCACAGCCACGGTTACGGTGGCGCTGAAAACCACGTCGTCATCCTCATGCGCGGGCAGATCGCCCAAGGGCATGAGGTCATGTTCGTGGGGCCGCTCGATTCCTGGTTGGGCAAGGCTTGCAAGGAACACGGCATCCCGGCCACGCACCTGCGCATGTCTGGCCTTTATGACGTGTTTTCGCACTTCAAGCTGTGGCGCCTGGTGCGAAGCTGGAAGGCCGATGTGGTGCATGGGCACATGATCCGGGCCAGCTACTACGTGGGCCATGCGGCGCACCGTGACCGCCGCCCCTTGGCCATCAGTTCGGCCCACACCACCACGGCGGTCAAGCACATGCAGCGTTGCCGGCACATCGTTGCCGCGTCGAACGCCATCCGCAAGAACCTGCTGGCGCATGGCTACCGCGAGGATGAAACCTCGGTCATCTACACCGGCGTGCACGACAGCCCCGTGCAAGACCGCGCAGCCCTGCGCCGCGAACTGGGCATTGCCGACGACGTGATCGCCGTGGCACACGCGGGCCGCTTTGTGGCCGACAAAGACCAAGCTGCCATGGTCAAAGCCATGGGCCTGGTCGATCACCCCAAAGTGCAGCTTTTCATGATCGGCGCCAACGACGGCGCCTACGGCGACAGCGTGCGCCAACTGCCGCAAGACGCCAGCCGTGTGCACTACCTGGGCTTTCGCAGCGATGTGCAGCGCATCTTGCAGGCCTTTGATGTGTACATCCAGCCCTCGCTGCGCGAAGGACTGCCCCTGGCGGTGTCAGAAGCCTTTGTGGCGCGCCTGCCCGTGATCGCTTCCAGGGTGGGGGGCATGCCTGAGGTCGTGCTGCATGAGCAAACAGGCTTGTTGATCCCGCCCAATGACCCGCCGGCCTTGGCCGCAGCCATCTCGCGCCTGGCCCATGACCGCCCCCTGGCGCAGCGCCTGGCCCAAGCGGGCCGCCAGCTCTATGAAGTGCAACTGCGTGCTGCCACCATGGTCGACAAGGCCTTGGCCACCTACGAGCGCTGCCTGACCCATCCTTGAGTTCAAGCCACCTTGAAGCGCCCGGCCGTCACGGCCAAGCTTTGCGCCTGCAGTTGCAGTGACCTGGCAGCGGCCGCTGATTCTTCAACCAGAGCGGTGTTCTGCTGGGTCATCGAATCCAGCTCAGACAGCGCCACATTGAGCTGCGTGATGTCCCTCGATTGGCCCACGATGCGCTCATTCATCACGGCCATCTTGCTGGACACCTGATCGATGGTGTGGATGATGCCGCTCATCTCGGCCTGGGCGCTCTCGGCCAAAGCACCACCATGCTTGACCTGCTGGGTGGCTTCTTTGATCAGCGCATTGATGCTGCGGGCCGCCTCGGCGCTGCGCTGGGCCAGCTGGCGCACCTCAGCTGCGACCACTGCAAAGCCCCGGCCTTGCTCGCCCGCCCGGGCCGCTTCCACCGCCGCATTGAGCGCCAGCAGATTGGTCTGAAAAGCGATGCCATCGATCACGCTGGTGATCTGCGCGATCTGTGCCGAGCCCTTGGCGATGCTGGACATGCTGGTGACCACATCAAACACAATGGCGCCGCCCTTGTTGGCCGCGTTGACCGATTGATCGGCCAGGCGAGCCACTTCGCCCGAGACCTGCTCAGAGGCCTCCAGCGTCTGGCTGAGTTGCATCATCACCGAGGAGGTTTGCTGCAAGTCAGCCGCGGTGCGCTCAGATCGGCCCGAAAGCTGCTGGCTGCCACTGGCCACTTCGCTGCTGGCCGAAGCAATGGCATCGGTGGCTTCGACCACCTCGGTGATCACACTGCGCAGGCTGTCTTGCATGGCGGCCAGGGCCCTCAGCAAGGCCGCCACCTCACCCGAACCAGCGACATGGATGTTCTGGCTCAAGTCGCCATCGGCCACGCGGCCTGCCACACGCACCGCGCTGTCCAGCGGCCGCACGATGGACAGCACCGTGAGCCAGATGGCAGGCGTCAGGAAGCCCAAAGCCAGCAAACCGATCAAGCCAATCAAGGCCAACTGTGTGCTGGCCGTGCGGGCCACGGCCTCGGTGCGGTCTTGCGCCATGCGTTCCAGGTCTTTGGCAGCGGCATCGACCAGGGGGTCGGCCTTGTGCATGACATCCTTGGCGGGTTTCATGCGGTCATTGGCTTCTGTCGACGTCACGATCTGGCCATTGATCACCTGCTGGATGATCACACTGGCTTCGCGCTCGTACTGGCCGACCAGCTCGGCCAATTGCCCGCAGTTCTGGCATCCAGACTGAGCTTGCAGTTGGGTCAAAGTGGCCTTGCTGTCGGCCACGGCTTGCTTCCACTTGGCCTGGTAGCCCTTGGACTTGTCGACCTCGTCGATGGTCAGCAGCACATCTTTTTCGAAGCGACGCATGTTGCCCAGGTTGGCACGCAAGGCGATCAAACGCCCCTGGGTGACAAACTCGCTCCCCGCAAAATCAGAATACTCTGACTGGACACGGTAGAGCGAATAGCTGCCCAAGCCGCCCACGGCCAGCAAGGCCATCAGCGCACTGACGCCCAGCAGGATCAGCCTGGACCGGATCGACAGTTGATTGAAGATGTTCATGAAGCACTCCCTTGGTGCATTTCTGCACTCTGTGACCTTATCGCCCCATGCCCGCCAAAGCTGAGGTGAAAAAGCACACAAGAGCCCGCCAATCAAGCGCCGGGCCGCACGCAGATGTGGCCCGTGTGCCGTGGTGCGCTGAATGTCCGAAATAAAGGGCCGGCTTTCACCCCTTGATCACTGCCATGATCCGCGGCCGAGGAAAGCCATGATCCAGCCCAAGGCCACCGCGCACTGTCCGTGGGTGCGTGTTCATGTGGCCTTGAACGCAGGAGTACCCATGACACACACACGGATCACCCCGGCAGCCTGCCCACCGCCAACAGGCGCCACTGTGAACACCCGCCGCCAGGGCGGGCTCAGAAACTACTTCCGGTATCACGGCCTGTGGGCACCCGGCGTGCGGCTCTTCCGCTCGATCGGGTTTCCCACCAAGGCAGCACTCATCCTCATGATGACGGGCCTGCCGCTGGCCGTGGCCCTCACGCTGCTCTACCGCAGCCTGTCTGCCCAGATCGACTCGACCCGGCAAGAGCGCGAGGGCATCGCTGCCATGGCGCAGTTCGTGCCGGTGCTGCACGGCATCATTGACACCCGAAACGCGACACGCGCCCAGCTCGGAGGCTTTGATGCCGCCAGCGACTACAGCAAGGCCCGCGCTCGCACCGACCAAGCCCTGCTTCGCATGCGAAGCCAGCTCATCGACCATGGCGACCCTTGAAGCTGCTGCCCACCTTGGGCCAGCTCCAACGCGACTGGCAAGCCACGGCACAAGTGCCCGGCGGGGTGGACCCACAAGGCCGCACGGTGTTTGGCCCCATCACGGCCTCGGCCAAAGCCCTGCTGGATCAGATGGGCCATGAATTCAGCCTGGTGCTGGACCCCAACTTGGACACCTTCTACCTGATCGCCGCCCTGGTTCAATCCCTGCCCCGAACGCTGGAGGACGTCGGCCAACTCTGGGGCTGGGGCACGTTTGCGGCCATGCGCGGAGGCATTGGCTCCAAAGAGGAAGAAAAGTGGCATGTGTGGTCCGCACGCGTGGCCGCCGGGGTGGACGAAGCCAGGCTCTTCTTCCAGCAAGCCATGGCCGCCAACCCAGGCTTGAAGCCCAGGCTGAACCTGGTGGCACTGGACCAGGCCATGGCCCTGCGGGAACGGGGTCACGCCACCGTTTTCGATGCGTCGGGGCCACAAGCGGCTGATTACTATGCGCAGGGCCAAAAGGCGGTGGCCAGCATGGTGGGTCTGTACGACCAGGCACTGCCCGTGCTGGACGAATTGCTGGTTCAGCGCATCGAGCAACTGGCCTTTGAACGCCGCGCCACCATGGGCCTCACCGGCCTGTGCACGCTGCTGGCGCTCTACCTGTTTGTGTCCTTCAACAAGGTGCTCAAGGGCGGCTTCAAGGAGGTGGCGCACCACATCCACGCCATGCGCCAGGGCGACCTGACCACCCACCCGCACCCCTGGGGTGGCGACGAAGTGGCCAGCCTCATGTCGGCCTTGGCCGAGATGCAGGCCTCGCTGCGCCAGATCGTCGTGCAGGTGCGTGACAGCTCGCAGCACATCGTGCAGGGCAGCACCCTCATTGCCACGGCGGCAAGCGACTTGTCGGCACGCACGGAACGCACCGCCGCTGAACTGCAAGACAGCGCCTCGTGCATGGAGGAGATCTCATCGACTGCCGACCACTCCGCCCAACATGCGCGCCAGGCTGCCGTGGCGGCCCAGGACAACACCCAGCAGGCCCACCATGCAGGCGATGTGATCCAGCAGGTGGTGCAGACCATGCGCGGGATTCAAGCCTCATCGCACCGCATTGGCGAGATCATCGGAACCATCGACAGCATCGCGTTTCAGACCAACATCCTGGCGCTCAACGCGGCGGTGGAAGCAGCCCGAGCGGGCGATCAAGGCAAAGGCTTTGCCGTGGTGGCCAGCGAGGTGCGCATGCTGGCGCAACGCAGCGCGCAAGCGGCAAAAGAGATCAAGCAGTTGATCTCCAGCAGTGTTCGGGAAGTGGAATCAGGCGCGCAGGTCGTGGAAGACGCAGGCCAGACCATGCAGACCTTGCTTGGCACCACCGAGCGCATCAACGCGCTGCTGGTGCAGATGGCCGATGCGGCCCATGAACAAAGCAAAGGCGTGGGCCATGCGGGGCAAGCCATTGCTGGCATTGACCGCATGACCCAGCAGAACTCAGCCTTGTCATAGCAGACCGCTCACACAGCCGAACACCTCAAGGGCAACGCCATGGCGCTGGAAGCGCAGGTCGAGCGCTTCCAGCTGCCTTGATCAGCCCCAGCTGATCAGGCGCGACGGCGACGGGCCAGAGCAGCCAAGGCCAAGCCGCCCACGGCCAGCAGCGAGATCGACTCCGGCTCTGGCACGGGAGTCAGCACTGCGGTGCCGTTGGCCACGAAGGTGTCCTTGCCACCCGAGAGGGTGAACTTGGTGCGGAACTCCCAATAGTCGTAGCTGTCACTGCCCGACGAGC
>JBEANX010000013.1:0-6225 GCA_041165245.1 Pseudomonadota bacterium | reverse complement strand
GCTGAACGAAGTGGCCTACCGCAGCAACCTGGGCACGGCCACGGGCTGGAACACCGCGCTCAAGGCCAGCCGCGCCAAGCACTGGGAGTTGGGCGCCAAAACCCTGCCGTGGCCGGGCCTGAGCTTGGACGCCGCTGTGTTCCACATCGACACCGCTGATGAAATTGCGGTTGACGTGAACGCCGGTGGCCGCGCCACCTACCGCAATGTGGGCCGCACCGAGCGGCGCGGGCTGGAGGTGTCGAGCCAATGGAAGGTCGCCAAGGAATGGACGGCGCACACCGCCTTGACCTTCACCCAGGCCCGCTACCTCGACGCATTTGTCTCCAGCGCCGTGCAAGGCAGCAGCACCACCACATCGAGCGTGGCCGCAGGCAATGCCTTGCCCGGTGTGCCTCGCAGGCAGCTCTATGCCGAACTGGCCTGGCGCCCCGCTGGCACAGGTTGGCACACGGCTTTGGAGGTGCGCCACCTGGGCCGCATCTGTGCCAATGACGTCAACAGCGAGCAGGCGGGCGCCTCCAGCATCTATGCCTTGCGCGCGGCTTGGCGCACGGTGTTGCCCGAGGGCTGGCGCCTGAGCACCCTGGCCCGCATTGACAACCTGACTGACCGCATGGCTGTGGGCTCGGTCATCGTCAACGAAGGCAACAAGCGCTACTACGAAGGCGCGCCAGGCCGCAGCTTGATGCTGGGCGCCTCTGTCACCAAGGTGTTCTGAGGGCGCTCAAAACACCCGGTGGCTCAGCGCGGGCAACTGCTGGCGCAGCTTTTGTTCATGCGCTTGGTTGAGTTCGGCCAGCACCACGCCTTCGCCTTCGGGCTGCACGGCTAGCACCTGGCCCCAGGGGTCAATGGCCAGGCTGTGGCCAAAGGTGCGCCGGCCGTTGACATGCAGGCCGCCTTGCGCGGGCGCCAGCACGTGGCACAGGTTCTCGATGGCCCGGGCGCGCAGCAGCACCTCCCAATGCGCCAGGCCCGTGGTGTGGGTAAACGCCGCGGGCAGCACGATCAAATCACAGGGCTGGGGCTGGCCATCCGCGCTTTGGCCCAAGCGGCGAAACAGCTCGGGGAAGCGCAGGTCATAACAAACGCTCAGGCCCACGCGCCAGGCCTCGCCCGCACGGTTCACCAATTCAAACGCCACGGGCTGGGTGCCCGGCGTGAGCGTGGCGCCTTCGTCGTAACGCTGGGTGCCGTCGTCAAAACAGAACAGGTGCACCTTGTCGTAACGGGCCACGCGCTGGCCTTGGGGGCCGTACACCAGGGTGGCGTTGAACACCCGGTCAGCCGTGGGTGCCTGGATGGGCAGCGTGCCGCCAATGAGCCACACGCCATGCACTTTGGCCGCATCTGCCAGCATGGCTTGCATGGGGGCCACAGAGGCGTCATGCGCGTCGCCCACATCGGGCTCGGCAATGACCAGCTTGTCGCGGTCTTTCAGGCCCATGAGGCAGAAGTATTCGGGCAGGGCGACGAGCTCGGCGCCTTGGCTGGCGGCCTGCGCAATGAGGCGGCGGGCCGTGGCCAGGTTTTGCGCCACCTCGGGGGTGGACACCATTTGCAGCGCAGCAACTTTCATGGCGGCCATCGTATCAAGCTGCGGCTATGCTTGTGGGCATGATCAGCCTTGCCGAGCCCCACGCCAACCCTGAACCCACCCGACCGGCGGCCTCGCCCTTGGCCGGTTTTGGCCCGGTGATGGAGCCCGTGGCGCAGCACTTGGTTGATCAAGTGCGCGAGGCTAGGGCCCGTGGCGCTTGCCTTCGGGTTCGCGGCGGTGGCAGCAAAGACGCCATCGGCCAGATCGCCCGGGGCGAGGTGCTCGACACCCGCGCCTTGAACGGCATCACCGCTTATGAGCCCAGCGAGCTGGTGATCTCGGCCCTGGCAGGCACCCCCTTGAGAGACATCGAAGAGCTGCTCGCATCACGCGGCCAGGCCCTGGCCTTTGAGCCACCCCGCTTGGGCGGCCCCTTGGCGCAAACCACCCTGGGCGGCGTGGTGGCCTCGGGCCTGAGCGGCCCGGCCCGTGCCTCTCGTGGCGCCGCGCGCGACCACGTGCTGGGCGTGCGCATGGTCAACGGCCGCGCGCAGGTGCTGCGCTTTGGCGGCTCGGTCATGAAGAACGTGGCGGGGTTTGACCTCTCGCGCCTCATGACGGGCTCGATGGGCACCCTGGGCCTGCTGCTGGAAGTGACGGTGAAGGTGCTGCCCCAAGCCGTGGCCAGCGCCACCCTGCGCTTTGAGATGACGCAAGAGCAAGCCTTGGCCCAGGTGAACCTGTGGGCCGGGCAGCCCCTGCCGCTCGATGCCTCGGCCTGGTGGGACGGCCTCTTGGTGCTGCGCCTGCGCGGCGCCCAGGCGGCGGTGCAAAGCGCCATTGCCCGCCTGGCGCCCGAGCGCGGCGGCGAACCCATCGCGCCCGAGATGGCAGACCCCTTCTGGCTGGGCCTGCGTGATCAGCAAGATGAGTTTTTCACCCGCGCCCGTGCGGCGGTGCAGGCGGGGGCTGGCCAAACCCATGGCGCCACGCTGTGGCGCATCTCGGTGCCCGCCACGGCCAAGCCCTTGGCCTTGCCGGGCGAGACCTTGGTGGAATGGTTTGGCGCCCAGCGCTGGCTGTGCACCACCGCGCCTGCTGCGGCCGTGCACGAGGCCGCAGCCCAGGCTGGCGGCCACGCCCTGGCCTGGGTGACGCACACGCCCCAAGGCGTGGTGCTGCCCGAGGTGCTGCTCAAACTGCACCGCCAGGTTCAGCAGGCTTTTGACCCCGATGGCGTGTTCGACACCGGCCGCCTGTGGCCCCGCGCTGCGCCCGACTGATCGACAACCTTCACCCACATGCAAACCAAGCTCGCCCCCGCCTTTGAAGGCACGCCCCAGGGCCAACAGGCCGACCGCGTGCTGCGATCGTGCGTGCACTGTGGGTTCTGCAACGCCACCTGCCCCACCTACCGCGTGACGGGCAATGAGCTCGACGGCCCACGCGGCCGCATCTACCTCATGAAGCAGGTGTTCGAGGGCCAGGCCCCCACCCGCACCACCCAAGAAAAGCTGGACCGCTGCATTGGCTGCCGCCACTGCGAAAGCACCTGCCCCTCTGGCGTGCAGTACCACGAGCTGCTGGCCGTGGGCCAACAGGTGGTGGACCAAGCCGTGGCCCGCCCCCTGGGCGAAAAACTGCGCCGCTGGGGCCTGCGCACCGTGGTGCCCTCCAAAGCCTTTGGCCCGCTGCTCAAGCTGGGCCAAGCCCTGCGCCCCCTCATGCCTGCCAGCTTGGCCCGCAACGTGCCCCAGGCTCCCCCCGTGGCGCCCCCCACCTGGCCCGACGCCAGCAAGAGCGTGCACGCCCGGCGCGTGCTCATGCCCCAAGGCTGCGTGCAGCCCCACCTGCGCCCGCACATTGATGCGTCGACCGCGCGGGTGCTTGATGCGGTTGGCATCCGGGCCGTGACCGTGCGCGGCGCGGGTTGCTGCGGCGCACTCAAAGGCCACCTGGGTGACGAAGACGGCGCACGCGTGCAAGCCAAAGCCAACATCGACGCCTGGTGGCCCTTCATTCAGAGCGACACGCCGGTTGAGGCCATCATGATCAACGCCTCGGGCTGCGGCGCCTGGGTGAAGGACTACGTGGCCCTGCTCAAAGACGACCCGGTGTATGCCGACAAGGCCCGACGTGTTGTCAGCCTGCTCAAAGACCCGGCCGAAATGCTGCCCCAATGGATGCCCCGCCTGCAGCACGCCCTGCGCCGCCGCTCCAGCCAGCTGGGCGCGGTGGCTTTTCACCCGCCGTGCAGCTTCAGCCACGTGCTCAAACTGAGCAGCGCTGTGAAACAAGGCCCCGTGGAAACCTGCCTGCGCGAACTGGGCTTTGAAGTGCGCCTGGCCGCCTGCGACAGCCACCAGTGCTGCGGCGCCGGCGGGGCCTACAGCATCTTGCAGCCCGACCTGGCCGAGCCCCTGCGCCAGGCCAAGGTGGCCGCGCTCACCGCCACCGGCGCACCCGTGGTGGCCAGCGCCAACATTGGTTGCATCAGCCACTTGCAGGCCGGCATGAGCCAGCCGGTGAAGCATTGGATTGAGCTGATTGATGAGGCGATCAGTCAGGGGGCGGATGTGAGGTGAGGGGTTGGGCGCTGAAAGGCGCGTGGTGCGCGTGAGTATGAAGAGGAGCCCTGAGGGGCTCCTTTTTTGTTATTGGTGGCTTGTCGTGGCGGTGGGGCCTAGAAGTTGCTGCTGGAGCAATGTGACAGCTGTTGGTCTGTGTTGCATGCCCCACAGGTCGGGTGGGTGGGGCTGTTGCGCCGATGATTTTTAGGCGGTCTAATCAGGTTACATTGAAACGCAACACAGGGAAAAGAGCATGCAGATCAATGCTTGGCGGATTACTTTTGGACTTGCTCCCGCTTTAGGTCCACCTATTTGATGTTGATTGGGTTGTTCTGATACTCAGTTAGGCTTCCATTTAACAACCGTATTCGTTAGTGATCAAAAAAACAAATGAAGCACATTTCTCCTCGATACGCAAACATCCAGTTCGCTTTTGAACGGATCAATGTGATTCTCGGTGCCAATGGCGCAGGTAAATCAAAGTTCTTGACCGAACTAAAAGACTCAGTCGGAGTTCTTACCAACGGAGCAAAGGCGGTCTATATCGAGGGCGGGAGAACAATCAAGATCAAGGACGTTCTGCAGTTGGACCATACGAACGTCGGACAGTTTGAGCGTATGGATTCCGCATTAGCGCACTATGCAAACAAGCGAGCAACGTCACTCGCGGACCGTGTCTTCGATGCTCTAGTTGTACTCGACAAGCGAGACACGCAAGTTAAGTCTCATCACTCAGATTCGGTCGCTCAATGGATCAAAGACGGCCAGACCGGACCATGCCCGCAACGTGCCCAGCCACCCCTGGATCATCTTTTTGAGCTATTCAATGAAATCTTTCCGCAGATAACATTGACATACGACAGTCATGCTCGTCGACTTGCTGCGCAAAAGAACGGTGAATCGTACGGGCCTTCGAGCCTGTCGGACGGAGAGAAGCAAGTCTTCTCAATCCTTGCGGACCTGATCGGACTCGATGAGACTTACAAACTCATTGTCGCCGACGAACCAGAACTCAATCTGCATCCCGAACTCGCCGAGCGTCTTTGGACGCTAATCGAGAACGAGTTCCCCGACAAAACGTTCATCTACGCAACTCACAGCATCAACTTTGCCTTGCGTAAGAATGTTCAGAAGGTCTACGTTCTAAGTAGCGACTCCGCCAACATAGCGGAGTTCGAAGGTCTTGATAGCTTGCCTCGCGCCGATGTCACCGCCTTTCTAGGAGGGCTTCCTGGTATTTTGTCTGCCAATCGCGTTCTTGTGACAGAAGGACACGAAAAGTCATTTGATGCGATCTTCTATCGATGGCTTCTCTCCGACAACAAAATTGAAATATACCCAGGTGGGGGTTGCACAGATGTCGTCTCAATCGTTAGCAAATCCGGTTTGTGGGACAAGATCTCTACGCGCATCAGCCTTCATGGCGTGGTAGATGCGGATTTCAGAGACGATGAATACCTCGCAACGCTTGGCTCCTCGTGTGTTCACACACTGAGGCTGCATGAGGCAGAGTCCTATCTTTGTGTACCAGAAATTATCTGCGCGGTTGCAAGTCGCATTGGATCTCAAGAGAACCCTCTG
Source organism: Pseudomonadota bacterium (assembly GCA_041165245.1). Lineage (GTDB taxonomy): Bacteria > Pseudomonadota > Gammaproteobacteria > Burkholderiales > Burkholderiaceae_C > Aquabacterium. The sequence goes on along the minus strand of JBEANX010000013.1, from coordinate 531 downwards.
GCCGCTATCGAAGTTGAGTCATGCATTCTTAGCCTACTCCAACGTGACTTACTGATCATTGCAGCAAGAAGAGTATTCGCTCGCTCAAGAATTGCATTGGCCGTCAGCGTAGAGAAAAAGTTGCTCGCTGCGGCACCAACTCGCGAAGCCTTAGTTGCAGCAATCCGCAGCGCTGCCGACGTGGAGTTGGCAAAGGCTAACAGCATGATTTCGCCCCCTCAGATAGAGTCTGCATTTGATGCTGAGGTTGCAAAATTGAAACTACTCATCGAAACCCGCAACTCAATTGAAGCACTCAGGTATCTTCCTTCTAAGGAGTTGCTGAACTCCCTCGCACCCCGAGCTGGCTGCAAAAATGGCGCAGACTTGATGCGCTCACTTCGGCGAAACTTCAAACCATCTGACTTCTCGCTTACAGGCGAACTGTCTCGAGCGATAGAACCCGCTGCTCCGTAGTTTTACATAGCAAGTGCATCACCGTACCTTCGCGTCGCTGCCTAACTGGTCAGGCCAAGCTGACGCGAACCTGCG
>JBEANX010000012.1:0-6354 GCA_041165245.1 Pseudomonadota bacterium | reverse complement strand
TGCCAGTGGTGAGCAAATCCACCGTGATGGCGATGTTGGGCAAGCGCTCGTTCTTGTAGCGACGAATGAGCTGCTTGACCTGGTCTGACTGGCCGGTGATCTTCTCGATGGCGGCCTGGTTGTATTGCTCGCCATACACGGCCTTGAAGGCCTCGCCCAGCAGGCGCTTGACCATGTCCGCATGCGCATCGGTGGCGCAAAAGATCATGGTTTTTTCTTCGCCAAAGGGGTCGAGCTCTTGGGCCAGTTGCTCGCAGATGACGCGGTTGAAGTCTTCGCTGATGACGCGTTTGTTGAAGCCTTCCAGCTCGAAGTGGAGGTCGTCGTCCAGCTCGGCCACTTCGATCTCGCCGGTGCCCTGGTTGATGGCCTCGACCTTCTCGCCCTTGTCGAAGTGGATGCCGTGCTGGCTGAGCAAGGTGGTGTAGCGGATGGGCGGCTCGTGGTCGATCAGCCAATCATCAGCCACGGCTTCGCGGTAGGAGTAGGTGTAGACGGGCTTGCCGAAGATCTCGGTGGTGTGGCGAGCGGGGGTGGCGGTCAGGCCCACCTTCACGGCGTCAAAGTAATCGAGCACGCGGCGGTAGGTGGAGAGGTATTGGGCCTGGTCACGCAGGGCCATCTCGCCTTCGGTCATGCCTTGGTCGAGCGTGTAGCCACGGTGGGCTTCGTCCACGATGATGCAGTCATAGGCATCAAGCGGCGGTGGTGTGTCGCTGCCAAAGATGCGCTTGACCATGGCCTGCACGGTGGCCACTTGCACGCGGGTTTCGGCCTCGGCGGCCATGTCGCCCAGGTCGGCGATGTTGTAGATCTTGCTCAGGGGCTGGTTCTGCTCCAGCGGGGCTTCGTGGAAGGCGTCCATGGCCTGATCGCCCAGCGCGGTTCGGTCCACCAGGAACAAGATGCGCCTGAAGCGCTCGGCCTTCAGGAAGCGGTACATCAGGCCGATGATGGTGCGCGTTTTGCCGGTGCCTGTGGCCATGGCAAGCAGGCAATTGGTTTGGCCTTGGGCCAGGGCGGCCTCCACCGCGGTGATGGCTTTTTGTTGGTACTCACGCAGGCGCAGGTAGGCAAAGCCCTCTTGCTGCAGCTTGGCCTGGGCATCGGCCTTGCTGCGCAGCAAGTGATCCATCAGGCCATCGGGCGAATGAAAGCCTTGCAGGGGCTTGGCCAGGTGGGCCGGGTGGCGCACATCGCGGTGCCAGGTGCCACTGGCTTCAAGGCTTTGCTTGAGCAAGGGCCGCCCATTGCATGAATAGACAAAGGGCACCTGGAGGTTGCCGCCTTTGCCATCGGGCCAGGGGCCGTTGCGGCCCTCCAGCTGCCAGGCGGGCTGGTGCTCGGCCTCGGGTTGGAGGCCAGCGGCATAGCGCTCAGCCTGGGCGATCTTGCCCGCCACGTTGACATTCAATCGCTTGGCCTCGACCGCCGCGATGGGCGTGAGGCCTGCAAAGAGCATGTAGTCGGCGCTTTGCTTGCCCTGGGTGGGCCATTCGGCAATGGCCTGGTTCTTGTGCCGCTCAGGGCGGGCGCCCTTGGCATGCGTGAGGTGCTCGGTGCTGACTTGCCAGCCGGCGTCCAGCAGCATCTGGTCGATGATGAGGCGGGTGGCCGCTTCGTCCATGGCCACCTTCTGTGCGGCATGGGCAGCGCGCTCAGACAGGTCCCGGATCTCTTTGGCGCTGGTGGTGTCGGGCTGGGCATTGGCCTGCTTGAGGCGGGCGTCGAACTCGGCCTTGAGCTGGGCATAGCGGGCATCGGCCTCCTGGGCCAGGGCCTCGAAGTGGTCGCGCTCTTGTGCGGCGCGCTGGGCCAGGGCCAGCTCTTCGCTGGGGTCATGCGGCAGCACGAAGGGGCCAGCCTTGAAATCGGGCTGGCTGCCAAAGCTGCGGTGGAACCACAGGGCCACTTCACGGGCCACTTTGAGGGCCTCCATGCCTTCGCGGTAGCCGATGCGGTGCTGTACTTGGTGGGCCGCTTCGTTGCCACGCTGGCGAAGCAGGTGGAGCATCTGGCGCACTTGCGGGTCCAGGCTCAAGCGTTGGTCCACCGCGCGCAGCAACTCGGCTTGGGTGGGTTGCATCAGGCGCACCCCCACGCGGGTGGCCACTTCTTGCGTGAGGGCCTCGGCCAGCAGGCGAAGTTTGAGCACGCAGCTGGCTGGGTCAAAAGGGTAGAGCTTTTCTGCCGTGGCGCCGAGCTCAGCCAACAGAGGCGAGTGCTCGGCCAGGAAGGTGAAGTTACTGCGGCTCATGGTGGGGCTGCGCGGTGTGGCGAACACGAATCCTCACGGTTCGCCTAGTGTGGGTATGCAGCCTTTATATCAAGAAGCTGCGCCCCTCAAGGCAGTTCGACCACCAGCGCTTCTGCTTTGGCAACTGGATCCCACCCCCAATGCGCCAACATCGGCGCTTGCAAATGGCTCTGCAAAGTGGCCAGGTTCGCCGCTTGCTCAGGCATGTCAGGGCTGACCACATTGGCCACCCAACCGGCCAGCGTCAAGCCCCGGCGCACGATGGCCTCTTGCGTGAGCAAGGCATGGTTGAGGCAGCCCAGGCGAAGGCCCACCACCAGGATCACCGGCAGGCGCAGGCGCGTGGCCAAGTCAGCACTGGTGGTGAAGTCATGGGCGCTTTCATGCAAAGGCACGATGAAGCCGCCCGCGCCTTCGACCACCACGGCATCGGCATGCTGCGTGAGCGCATGAAAACTGGCTTCGATGTGGCCAATGTCGATGGTCACATCGTCGTTGCGGGCCGCGATGTGGGGCGACACCGCATCGGGCAAGGCATAGGGGTTGTCAAAGGCTGGGGGCACCTTCAGGCTTGACGCAGCGCGCAAGGCAGCCACGTCTTCATTGAGCCAATGCCCTGGGTGACCATCAACTCCTTCGACCCAATCGCAGCCCGCCGCCACGGGCTTCATGCCCACCACGCGGGCATGGCCGGCACGGCGCAAGGCGTGGATGAGGGCGCAGCTGGTGCGGGTTTTGCCCACGCCTGTGTCGGTGCCGGTGATGAAGTAGGCGCTCATGGGGTGGGCAGCAAAGGGGTGTCAGTGTGAGCGGCCATCAGGCCATGCGTGGCGCATCACCCGCCGGCAAGTGGCTGGCGGCGGGCAAGGCATCGACCTCGGCCAAGGTCTCATTCAGCACGGCCAGCGCGCCTTCGGCCAGGAAGGCTTGGTCCTCAGGCGTGAGCACATAGGGCGGCATGAAGTAAAGCGTAGACCCGATGGGGCGCAGCAGCAAGCCCTTGTCCATGGCCTTGCGGTGGTAACGGGCGGCAAAGGTGGGCTCGGCCACATCCACATCCCAAGCCCAGACCATGCCCAGTTGGCGGGCGTTGCGAACGCGTGGGTGCTGGCTCAGCGCTTGGGTCAGCGCACGCATGCGGGCTGCGACTTCCAGGTTGCGTTGCAGCACCGTCAAACCATCGCTGCCGACGGCTTCAAACGCATCGAGCACCGCCAAGGCCGCGCGGCAAGCCAAGGGGTTGCCGGTGTAGGAATGCGAGTGCAAAAAGCCATGCACGGTGCGGTCGTCGTAAAAAGCCGCGTAGACCTCATCAGTGGTCAGCACGCATGAGAGCGGCAGCACGCCCCCCGTGAGGCCTTTGCTCAGGCAGATGAAATCAGGCTTGACATGCTGACCGTTCAAGCCAAGCGCCTGCTGGTGCGCGAACATCGTGCCGGTGCGGCCAAAGCCGGTGGCGATCTCGTCGGCGATCCAGTGCACCTGGTGTTGATCACACAAGCGGCGCACGGCCACGAGGTAATCGGGCGAATACATGCCCATGCCCGCTGCGCCTTGCAGCAAGGGCTCTAGGATGATGGCGGCCACGCTGGCGTGGTGCTCGGCCAGGTAAGCGGCCAAGGCATCGATGCAGTGCTGCAGGTGAGCCTCGGGGCTCACACCGGGCGCAGCATGGCGAGGGTCAGGCGAAGGCAGCGTGGCGCTCAAACGCAGCAGCGGCGCATAGGCTTCGCGAAAGATGGGGATGTCGGTCACCGACAAGGCCCCTGCGGTCTCACCGTGGTAGCCGCCCTGCAGGCCGATGAAGCGGTGCTTGCCCGCTTGCCCCCGGTTGCGCCAGGTGTGGGCGCTCATTTTCAAGGCGATCTCGGTGGCGCTGGCGCCGTCACTGGCGTAGAACGCATGGCCCAGGCCAGTGAGCGCGGCCAGGCGCTCAGAGAGCTCCACCACCGGCGGGTGCGTGAGGCCCGCCAGCATGATGTGGTCGACCTTGCCCAGCTGATCAGCAATCGCCGCCTTGATGGGCTCAAAGCCATGGCCAAAGAGGTTGACCCACCAGGAGCTCACTGCGTCGAGGATGCGATGGCCGCTGTCGTCGACCAACCAGGGACCTTGGGCCGAGACAATGGCGCGCGGCGGGAAGCGCTCGTGCACCTTCATCTGCGTGCAGGGGTGCCACACGGCGTGGCGGCTGCGCTCGGACCAGTTGCTCATGCCAGCTTGGCTCAAGCGGGGCGGTAGAGGCAACGGTCACCCGCCGCGCGCGACACCGCCACGGCCGAGACCTGCGGCAACTGCTGCGCCACCTGGGCGTAGATGAAGACGCACAGGTTCTCCAGCGTGGGCTCGCCCAGGCCGGCCACTTCGTCGAGGAAGTGGTGATCGAGCTGCTCACGCACGGCAGCGATCACCGCGCGCAGCACGGCCAGGTCCACCACCATGCCTGTTTCAGCCTGGCGCTCGCCACGCACAAACACCTCGGCGGTGTAGGTGTGGCCGTGGATGCGCTTGCTGCCGGCGGATTCGGGCTCACCCACCTTGCTCACTGCGCGTTTGAGCGTGTGGGCAGCGTCGAAAGAAAAGGTCTGACTCAACTCGAACATGGAACTTCCTTCAGGCCAGGCCGCTTCAGCGGATGCCCAGTGTCTTGTGCGTCTGGACACTGAGCAACCAGCCGGGGTGGTCCAGACACCACTGCACGGCCCATTCGGTGGCAGCCAGGCGCGCTTGGGGGCTCGCGCTGTCCATGGGCTGCACGCGGCGTTGGCCAAAGGCCAGCTTCTCAAAGGCCAACAAGTCAGCCTCTGTGAAGCCCGCTTGCGGCACCACCACCTTCAATTCATGGCCCGAGGTTTGCACCAAGGTGCTGCCGGCCTTGGGGCTCACGCAGATCCAGTCCAGGCCTGCGGGCGCAGCCACCGTGCCATTGGTTTCGACGGCAATCTCGAAGCCTTGAGCGTGCAGGGCGTCGATCAAGGCAGCATCGACCTGCAAGAGGGGCTCGCCGCCTGTCAACACCACAAAGCGTTGGCCCAAAGCGCCTGCGGGCGTGGCAGGCCAAAAGGAGGCGATGCGCTCGGCCAGGGCTACGGCGGTGTCGCACTTGCCGCCGCCCAGGCCATCGGTGCCGACGAAATCGGTGTCGCAGAACTGGCAAACGGCGCTGGCGCGGTCTTGCTCGCGGCCTGACCACAAATTGCACCCAGCGAAACGGCAAAACACCGCAGGGCGGCCGGCATGCGTGCCTTCACCCTGCAGGGTGTAGAACATTTCTTTGACGCTGTAGGTCATCAAGGATCTTTCAGGGCCTGGCCAAACCAGGCAAAAACAGGCGACTCAGGCCAAAGGGAGAAAAAGGACGCAGGGCCCGCTCAAGCACGGCCCTTGAAGGCTGTCCACCACACCGCGCCGGCCGAGGCCAACACCAGGCCAGCATAGGTGAGCATGGCCCCGTCACGCCCCAGGGCCACCAGGCCCGCCACCAGCACCGCACTGCACGCCCAGGCCACTCGTTTGGCCATCAAAACCCACGACACGCTGCGCAAAGTTCGGAACCAAGCCAGCTTGGCAAGGGAAGGCACCATCAGTGCAAGCCCCAAGGCAGGCATGAAAAAGTTCAGAATGTGGATGAGGGCGTCGATCAAACCCATGAATGGCCAGCGTTAAGTAAACGGAGATTTTATAATCTTGTGATGAGTGTCTTGGCCCTTGGTTTGAACCACACGACTGCCGCCGTTGATTTGCGGGGTCGTTTTGCGTTCGCCGTGGACCAATTGGGGCCCACCTTGAAGGCCCTGAACTTCCGCCTGGCGGGTGAAGCGGCCTTGCTCTCGACCTGCAACCGCACCGAGCTTTACTGCGCCGCGCCCTCCCTGGGCCATGCCCACAAGCTGCAGCGCGAGGCCGTGGAATGGTTGGCTGGCGTGGGCCAGGTCTCGCCCGACGAGCTCATGCGCCACACCTATGTGTTGGAGGGTGGCGCCGCCGCCCGCCATGCCTTCCGCGTGGCCAGCGGGCTCGATTCCATGGTGCTGGGCGAGCCCCAAATTTTGGGCCAGATGAAGCAGGCCGTGCGCGAGGCCGATGCCGCCGGCACC
>JBEANX010000011.1:0-2703 GCA_041165245.1 Pseudomonadota bacterium | reverse complement strand
CCGGCCGACGTTTTGAGCGTCAAAAGGATCTCTTCGATGTTGCCGTGCAGCCTGAGCAGCGGTTGCAAATAGCTCTGATACAAAACACGAGAGGCCGCCGACATCAGGCTGTCAAATGCCTTGCCATGCAATGCCTCTTGACTCAACCCCAGCAAGCGGCAAAGCGCAGCATTCGATGCCACCACGGCGCCACGCGCATCCAAGCACAGCCAAGGACACGGCAGCGAGGCCTCTTCGCTGTGTGCCACCTGTGGCGAGGGCTCCATCATTGCGCCAGAAACGCCCGCAGGGTGGCCAAGGTTTCTTGAGGATGCGTCATGTGCGGGCAATGCCCAGTGGCCTCGAGGGTCTCCAGCACGCTGCCCTTGATGTGCTGATGCACATACTGGCCCACGGCCGTCGGCGCGATCGCATCGTCCGAACACTGAATGATCAAGCTGGGGATGGTCACAAGGCCCAGGTCAGAGCGGTTGTCGGCCAGGAAGGTCGCGGCTGCGAACTGGCGCGTGATGTAGGGGTCAATCGCGCAGAAGCTTTCTTTGAGCTCGCGGGTCAGTTCGACGTCATTTTGCGGCCCCATCACCATGGGTGCCAGGAAATTGGCCCAGCCCAGCATGTTGGTTTCGATCATGTCGATCAAATCGTCCACGTCAGAGCGCTCAAAGCCACCCACATAGTTGGGAGGGTCATTGAGGTAGCGCGGGGAGGGGCAAATGAGCACCAGCTTGCTGAAGCGATGGGCCACTCGATTGGCCGCGAGGATGCCGATCATGGCGCTGACCGAATGGCCCACAAAGATCACGTCGCTCAAGTCGGCCGCTTCGATGATTTCCACCACATCAGCCGCATATCCCTCCAGCATGCTGTGATGCGACGCGTCATAGGCCTTCAGGTCTGACTTGCCACAACCAATGTGATCGAACACCACCACGCGGTGGGTTTCTTCGAACTCAGGCGCCACAAACCGCCACATTTGTTGATCGCAGCCGAAACCATGCGCAAAAACGATGGGCTGTTGCCCACGACCCGTGATGACCACATTGTTGCGTTTGATGACATCCATGACAACCTCTCTGTGAATGGCGGCATTGGGCGAGTGGGCTAACGCACAGTCAATGAATGTACCCGCCTCGCGGCGACCGAATCGTCAGTACTGTCCGTTTTTCCCATAGGAAACGTGAGCACGGGGCCTCTGGCAACACCAGGCAGGGCAAGGCGGGCCAGCATGGCGCAAAACGGATCGTCTGCAACAATGAGGCACACCCAACACACGCAGCGAAAGAGACCCCGCATGCCCGTGAACCCAGACTGTGACCTGGTGCTGGAACGCATCGTCGACGTGGCCCCCGAGCTTCTCTTCAAGGCCTGGACCACCCCCAAACACCTGATGCCCTGGTTTTGCCCCAGGCCCTACCGCACGGTGGCATGCGAGATTGAGCTCCACCCGGGTGGCCAATTCTTTGCGCAAATGGTGGACCCAGAAGGCAACAAGCTGCCCGCCGAGCCCGGCTGCATCCTGGAGGTCGTGCCGGGGCGCAAGCTGGTGTGGACGTCTGCCTTGGGCCCAGGCTATCGGCCGCTCAAGAGCAGCGCTGCACCCTGGTTCTTCACGGCCGTACTGACCTTCGAGCCGCACGGCACGGGTGGCTGCAAGTACACCGCCAGGGCCGTGCACAGCACGCCAGAGGACGCGCAATCGCACGAGACCATGGGCTTCAGCCAGGGCTGGGGCGTGGTGCTGGACCAGCTGGTCGAGTATGTGAAGACCACACCCATGCGGTAGGCCCACCATGGCAACCGTGTCGAGATCGCACGAGGCGCGTGGGGGCGTTCAAACCATCTGGCTGATCGTCTTTCGAAACCGAGCCAGCGCCAGGCCAAAGAAGACCACACCAATGCCCATCAGGGCCAGGAAGTGCGGCCACACCACGCTCAGCCCGCCCCCCCGGTACAAGATGGCCTGAGCCGCCGCCACGAAGTGCGTCGTGGGCGCGACCTGCATGACGTTCTGCACGAACACAGGCATGCTCTCTGCGGGTGTGGAGCCGCCCGACAGCAACTGCAAAGGCAGCAGCACCAACACCAAGAGCAGCGCGAACTGCGGCATGGATCGCGTCAAAGTGGCCATGAAGATGCCAATTGCGTTGGTGGCAAACAGTGACAGTGCCGCGCAAGCCAGGAACAAAGGCACCGAGCCATTGACGGTGACCTGCAAAGCGCCCTGCACCACGAACACCAGGGACACGGCTGTGGCCAGCAAGACCACCAGGCCCATGGACCACACCTTGGCCGTCATGATCTCGCCGGGCGTGACGGGCATGACCAGCAGGTGCTCGATGGTGCCGTGCTCACGCTCACGGATCAACGCTGCACCGGTCAGCAAAATGGAGACCATGGTCACGTTGTTGATGAGGCTCATGACCGAGCCAAACCAGGTGCCCTGCAAGGCCGGGTTGAAGCGTGCCCGCAGGAGCAACTCGACCGCAGGTGCGCTGAAAGCCAGCAGGGATGACCAAAGCGAAGGTGTACACCCCCGCGTCCATGCCGGCATCGACCTCGGGCAAACTCAGCATGACCGGGGTGGTGAAGCTGGGTGGGTAAAAGCTTGATGCGATGCGGGCCGACAGTGGCGAGGCGTCCTCATCGACGATCGCGATGGGCGCCTTGTGCAGCGCCTCAGGCATGGACTGCGCCGTGGTGTAG
>JBEANX010000010.1:0-3996 GCA_041165245.1 Pseudomonadota bacterium | reverse complement strand
CGCTGTGGACGCCCGGCCCCTACAACGAGACCTATTTCGAGCACGCCTACCTGGCCCGCTACCTGGGCCTGCCCCTGGTGGAGGGGGGCGACCTCATCGTGCGCGATGAAAAGCTCTACCTCAAGACGGTGCAGGGCCTGGAGCCCTTGCATGGCCTGCTGCGCCGCCTGGACGACGACTTCTGCGACCCGCTGGAGTTGCGATCTGATTCGACCCTGGGCGTGCCCGGCCTGCTGCAAGCCGTGCGCGCGGGCAATGTGGTCATGGCCAATGCCCTGGGCACGGGCTTTCTGGAATCGCCCGCCATCCATGGCTTCTTGCCTGCGCTGTCGCGCCGTTTGCTTGGCGAAGAGCTGGCCCTGCCATCGCTGCCCACCTGGTGGTGTGGCGAGGCGGCGGCTTGGCGCGGGGTTTCGCCTGAGATCGACACCAAGGTCATCCGGCCCACCTTCCCGCACCTGGCCACGCCGGGCTTTGCGGGCGCCAGCTTGCGCCAAAGCTTCGAGGCCGTGATTGGCCCCACCTTGACGCCCGCTGCCCAGCGCGCTTGGCGCCAGCGCGTGGAGCGCGACCCTTCTGCCTACACCGCGCAAGATTTCGTGCCTTACGCGCAAACGCCGGTATGGTCGCAGGGCACCTTGGCCATGCGCGGCGCCTCCTTGCGCGTTTACGCCCTGGCCGACGGCATGGGCGGCTGGCAAGTTCTGCCCGGCGGCATGACCCGCATTGCCACGCGTGACGCAGGCCCTGTCTCCATGCAGCTGGGCGGCTCCAGCTTGGACACCTGGGTCACCACCGACGACCCGGTCGACACCTTCTCCATGCTGCCCCAGCCCATGAAGATGGAAGACCTGGCGCAGCGCCAGCGCCCCGTGGCCAGCCGCACGGGCGAGAACCTCTTCTGGATGGGCCGCTACACCGAGCGCGCCGAACAACAACTGCGCATGGTGCAAGCCCTGCAAAGCCTGCTGAGCGAAGACAACGACCTGCAGCCCGAGTTGCTCGAAGCGATGTCCTCCCTGGCCAACCTGTGTGGCCTGGTGCCTAAGGGCACGCCCAGCCTGCTCAAATCGCCCCGTGTGTTCGAGCGTGCCGCGGCCGAGGCCCTGGGCGATGCCCGCGCCACCCAAGGCGCCCACAGCCTCGCCTACAACCTGGGCTCGCTGGAGCGCTCGGCCCAGGTGCTTCGCGACCGGCTATCGCCTGAGCACGACCGCCTGCTGCGCTCGCTCGGCACCGATTTTGAAGTTCGCCTGCGCCGCGGGGGGCTGGCCGCCACCGACCTGGCCGACACCCGCGAAGCGCTGGACCACCTGGCCATGCAATTGGCTGCGGTGACCGGCGCCCAGACCGACCGCATGACCCGCGACGCCGGCTGGCGCCTGCTGACCGCCGGCCGCCTGGTGGAGCGCCTGAGCGGCTACGCCAGCTTCATGCGCGCCTTTGTGCAGCAGGGCGCCTGGTGCAGCCCTGCGGGCTTTGACCTGCTGCTCATGCTGTTTGACAGCAAGATCACCTTCCGCGCGCGTTTCCAGCGCCGCCTGGAATGGCCCGCCCTGGTCGCCACTTTGGTGACCGACGAAGCCAACCCCCGGGCCCTGGCCTGCGTGCTGCGCCGCCTGCGCACCGAGCTGGGCAAACTGCCCGAACACGCCGGCCCTTTGACAGGCTTGCTCGACCTGCTGCCCCAGGTGAGCGTGGGCGTGCCATTGAGCGACCTGGTGCGCCCCGGCAGTGGCGAGCAAGCCGCCTTGGCCCTGAGCCTGCGCCTGAACGAAGCCGCCTGGCGTTTGTCAGACGAGCTGGGCCTGCGCTACTTCGCCCACGCCGAGCCCAACGAACAGACCATGAGCGCTTGATGGCTCACCACCCTTGACCGCCTCATGACTGCTTCTGCTCGCCTCACCGTCGTTCACGAAACCGAATACGAATACGCCCACGCCGTGGAGATGGCCCACCACGTGGCCTGCCTGCGCCCCATGAGCGACGCTGGCCAGCACCTGCGCCTGTTTGAAATGAGCGTCGCGCCCCAGCCTGGGCAGCACAGCACCCAAGTCGATGCCTTTGGCAACAGCCGCGCTTATTTTTCACTCAGTGCGCCGCACACCGAGCTGCTGGTGGTGGCCAAAAGCGAGGTCGATGTGCTGGACCGCTATGTGAGTGCCGACCTGAGCAGCACCCTGCACGTGGCTCAGGTGGTGGAGCAACTGACTTACCGCTTCAAGGCGCCCTTTGTGCCTTCGAGCGAGTTCGCGTATGCATCGGCCTATGTGCCCCTGCACGAAGAGCTGCGCACCTATGCCGAGGAATCGCTGCGGCCCTCGCGCCCCCTGGGCGAGGCCGTGGTGGAGTTGATGCACCGCATCCACCGCGATTTCAAATACGCGCCGCTGACCACCGACATCTCCACGCCCATTTTGGAAGTGTTTGAAAAGCGCCAGGGCGTGTGCCAGGACTTTGCCCACCTCATGCTGGGCTGCCTGCGCGCCTGCGGCATTGCCGCGCGCTACGTGAGCGGCTATTTGCTCACCAACCCACCGCCCGGCAAACCCCGCCTCGTGGGCGCCGATGCCTCACACGCCTGGATCAGCGTGTGGTGCCCGGGTTTGAAGTCGGAGCTGGCCGAAGGCTGGCTGGATCTGGATCCCACCAATGATTGCCTGCCGGGCGTGAACCACATCAGGGTGGCGCATGGGCGGGATTTTGGGGATGTGACGCCCCTGCGTGGGGTGATCCGGGGTGGGGGGGCGCATACCTTGGCGGTGCGGGTGACGACGTTGCCGGTGAGTGATGAGGCAGCTGTGCCCGCGCGATGACGCTATGGCTTGCCGATCAACGTGGACACTGTCGCCAAAGGCAGAAACAGTGTCAGCGGTGTCTCGGGCAGCGCGATGAAACCGTGATGGCGGTAAAACGCGGCGGCGTTGTCGTCCTTGGCGTCAACCACCATGGCATAGGCAGCGATCTCTGAGCGTGCGGCCCGTGTGAGGGCATCACCGAGTAGCGCACCGCCCAGGCCTTGCCCTTTGAAGGCTTGATCGACGGCCAGGCGACCCATGCGCACCGTGGGCACGGCCCGATAGCGGGGCAGCTTCTTGACGGCCTCGGGTGGCAAGTCGGTCAAGGGCACGCTGGCTGAGGCCAATGTGTAGAAACCGGCAATGCGCTGTTCGTCGCCTTCATCGTTCAGGGCGACGAAGCAAGTGGCCACGCGGCGGCGCATGTCCTGGCTGACTTGTTCGCGAAAGTAGCGATCCAGTGCGGGTGTGCCGCTGTCGAAGGTCGAGCGATCGTGCGAGGCATCCAGCAGTGCCAAGCGAAACGGCGCGCGGCTCATGCCTCTTCGTCAGTGCGCAGGAGCTTGCTGCGACGGGTCAAGGCCCGCTTCAAGGCTGGATGAGGTTTGGGGGGCGACAGCAGGGCATCGGCAAAGCATTGTTGATCGGCCATCGACAGGCGGATGACCTCGGCTTGTTCCACAGCGCGCTGCGCAGCGTCTTGAACAGCCGCCACCACGAAATCCGTCATGGTGCGGCCCTGTAGTTCTGCGGCGCGTTTAAGCAGGCCGTGCAGGTCGGTGCTGATGCGGGCTTCGAGTCGGGCAGTCAGGGGGCTGGCTCGCATGGTAAATCTCCTTGTATGAAATGTACGGCAATTTGCCGTATGGGTGCAAATAGCACCTCTTGGCTAGCCCCAGTCCCGCGCCGCCATAGGCTGCGCGTGCTGAATGGCTACGACTTGGTTTCGGTGTAAGTGACACACACGCTTGGATCAATGTGTTGTGCACGGGCTTGACGTCGGAGCTGGCTGAGGTCTGGCTTGACCTAGACACCACGACTGACCACAGCCATGTGTTGCTGGACAACACAGGTCGATCACGTTTTGTTACGAGGCCCCCTGATGAAGGGCGTGTTGCCAAACAGGTCAAACGTATACATTCCCAATCACTAAAACGTAACGGGAAGTTCTCATGGGTTTGACAAGCGAACAAGCTGA
>JBEANX010000009.1:0-2991 GCA_041165245.1 Pseudomonadota bacterium | reverse complement strand
GTGTACAGCGGGTTGACGTTCACCACCACATAGCCTGCACGCAGCACAGCAGCGATCGCCACCATGTACTGAGGCACGTTGGGCATCATCAAGGCAATGCGAGCGCCTTTGGCCAGGCCTCGCGACTGGAACCAAGCGGCCAGGGCCGTCGACAGGTCGTCCAATTGCTGGTACGTCCAGCGCACATCCATGAATGCCACCGCATCGCGCTTGGCATGCTGTTTGAACGCCTGATCCAGCAGGTCGGTCAGCGACTGGTAGATCTTGTAGTCGATCTCGGCGGGAACGCCGGCTTGGTAGTGGGCGAGCCAGGGCTTGGCGAGGGTCATCGTCGTCGTCCTCTAATCTAAGGATGTGGGTGGGATCGCGAAACAAACAGTCGTGACTCAAGGCCCTGAGCTGCCTCTCCAGGCCGCCACAGTCCGCACGATTGCAGGCATTCTGCAACAACTGGCGCTGTTTGAAACGCAGCGTACGGTGATCAGCGCACATCGACACGCTTTCGTCGCACACCGAACAAGCATGGTGAGCGTCCGCAACAGCAGGCAAACCCCAATGTGAAATCAACTGTTTCCTTTATGATCCGGCGATCACAGAATGCCCTCGGGCACGGAAACAAAACGCATGAGTGCAGCTCATTCAACCCCGGCTTCGCCCAAACGCCGCTGGTTCCTCAAAACCGCGCTGGCCATCACGGCCGCGGCCGGCGCAGTGGGTGCAGGTGTCTGGTGGCACCGCGGCTTCGACCAAGGCAAGCTCACGCCTGAAGGCAAATCGGTGTTTCGCGCCATGGCGCGCGGCATCTTGGGCAACATGCTGCCCAGTGGCCCAGAGCGCGAGGCGATCCTGGATCAGCACATTGGCGCCCTCGAGCACCTGATCAACACCCTGCCCAAGGCCAAGCGCGATCAAATCTCACTGCTCGCGGGTGCTTTGGCCAATGCGCCCACTCGCTACTTGGCGGCCGGCCGTTGGGCCTCGTGGGACACCGCCTCGGACGACGAGATCCGAGAGATCCTGCACCGCCTCCAACAGGCAGGCAACATCGGTCAAAACATGGTTTACGCCGCAACACGCGCGCTGACCGCCCTGACCTTCTTCTCCATCCCTGACCAATGGTCGCTCGCCGGTTACCCCGGCCCCATGGCAATATGAGCAAGCTCCCTGACGTTTTTCGCGAAGGCCAGCAAAAAAATGGCTGGAAGCTCTTCAACGGCGAGCAAGGCCTGCCTGAGACCCTCACCTGCGATGTCGCCATCGTGGGCACGGGCGCTGGCGCTGGCATCACCGCTGAGTTGCTGACCAAAGCTGGCCTCGATGTGATCCTGATCGAAGAAGGGCCCCTGCGCACCAGCAGCGACTTCAACCAGAAGGAAACCGAGGCCTACACCTCGCTCTACCAGGAGAGCGCGGCGCGCGCCAACATCGACAACAGCGTCACCATCCTGCAAGGCCGTTGCGTGGGTGGCACCACCGTCATCAACTGGACCAGCTCCTTCCGCACCCCGGACGACACTTTGAAGTTCTGGCAGGACAACTTTGGCCTGGCAGACATCACCAAAGATTCGATGGCACCTTACTTCGACAAAGCCGAAGCCCGCCTGAACATCCTGCCCTGGGCCGCCGCCCCCAATGCCAACAATGAGTTGCTGCGCACGGGTGCGACCAAGTTGGGCATCCCCGCCCACGTGATCCCCCGCAACGTCAAGGGCTGTTGGAACTTGGGCTCGTGCGGCATGGGTTGCCCCACGAATGCCAAGCAGTCGATGCTGGTGACCACCATCCCGACCGCCTTGACCGCCGGTGCGCGCCTCTACTACCAGACCCGCGCTGAAAAGCTGGAGATCAAGAACGGCGAAGTGCAGGCATTGATCTGCTCGGGCATCCACACCAACGGTGACCGCGCCAACGACAAGCAATTGCGCATCGTGGCCAAGCACTACGTGGTCTCGGGCGGCGCGATCAACTCGCCAGCCCTGCTCAAGCGCTCGGACACGCCCGACCCACACGGCCTGATCGGCACCCGCACCTTCCTGCACCCGGTGTCGTTCTCGTCAGCGGTTTACCCGCAAGCCATCGAAGGCTGGGCAGGCGCACCCCAGACCATCTACTCGGACCACTTCCTGCACACACAGCCGGTCGACGGCCCCATGGGCTTCAAGATCGAGGCCACACCCATGCACCCTGGCCTGATGGGCGTGCTGTTGGGCGGCATCGGCGGCGAATTGGCCGAGCGCTTCAAGAACTACCCGCACACGCAGATGTTGCTGTCCTTGATGCGCGACGGCTTCCACCCCGAAGCGGCTGGTGGCACCGTGATGCTCAACATCGACGGCTCACCGCTGCTGAATTACAAGCTCACGCCCTACATCTTGGATGGCTTTCGCCGCTCCTACCTGGCCATGGCCGAAATGCAGTTCGCAGCTGGCGCGCAAAAGGTTCTGCCTTACCACGCCAGCGGCCGCTACTACACCTCCTGGGCTGAGGCCAAGGAAGCCATCAATGGCTATGAGATGGCACCTTTCAAGGCAGGTGCAGGCAGTGCCCACGTGATGGGCGGCTGCCGCATCTCAGGCAAGGAAGAATTGGGCGTGGTGCAGGCCGATGGCACGCACTGGCATGTCAAGAACCTGTCGGTGCATGACGGCTCTCTCTTCCCCACCAGCGTGGGCGCCAACCCGCAGTTGTCGATCTACGGCCTGACCAACCGCTTGGCCACTCAACTGGCCAAGCGCCTGTCGGGCAAGGACGTGTCGCTGGCCTGACGTCCACGTCGGCCATCGGCCGCCCCGCTCGCCATCGAAGCCGCCATCGACACTGCTCTCATGGCGGCTTCTTGCTTTCTGGCGGCCTCCAGCTCTGCCTGCAGTTGGCGGCCAGGCGCACCCAGACGGTAAGCCACCCAGCCTACACAGGCGGCCAGCGCCAAGTGCCTCACCGCATGCCCGCTGATGACATGGCCTGTGGCATCAAAGATGGCTTTGTCGCCCC
>JBEANX010000008.1:0-4279 GCA_041165245.1 Pseudomonadota bacterium | reverse complement strand
ACCCAGGCTGCGCCCACCACCGCCCACAGCAGGGGGGTGCGCGCGGTCAGCAAACCAAGGATCCAGGACAACATGCAGGCCAGCACCATCAGCATGGCCAGCCCAAGCGCCTTGGGCTGTGAGACACCATTCATGCGCCCCCATTCCCAGGCCGCGCAGGCAATGGCGACGATGGCCAGCAGGCACAGCGGCTCGGGCGCGGGGTAGAACAACGCAGGCAGAAGAATGGCCAGCAGAACCAGGGCCGTGATGACGCGTTGCAGCAGCATGGAGGAGTCAGGCAGACGGTGGAGCAGACACCTGCTCCGAGGTTTTGCCAAAGCGGCGTTCACGCCGGCTGTACGTGGCGATGGCCTCGTCCAGCGCGGCTTCGTCAAACTCAGGCCACAGCTTGTCGCTGAAGACCATTTCGGAATAGGCCACCTGCCACAGCAGAAAGTTGCTGATGCGGAACTCGCCACCGGTGCGGATCAGCAGATCCGGGTCGGGCGAATGGGCCAGGGCCATGGCGCCGTTCAGGCTTTTTTCGGTAATCGGCTCGCCAGCAGCAGCCAGCTTTTGCGCAGCCTGGGCGATGTCCCAGCGACCGCCATAGTTGAAGCAGATGTTCAGCACCAGCTTGCTATTGCCAGCGGTTTCCTGCTCCGCCTCCAGCAGGCCATTGCGCACCTTGTCGGACAGCGCCGACAGGTTGCCCACAAAATGCAGCTGCGCACCATTGGCCTTGAGCTTGACCACTTCCTTGGCCAGCACGCTGACCATCAAGGACATCAGGCCCGACACCTCATCGGCCGGGCGGTCCCAGTTTTCGGAAGAGAACGCGAACACCGTCAGCACGCCTACGTTACGGTCCAGGCAGGCCTGCACGCAACGCCGCAGCGACTCCACCCCTTGGTGGTGGCCGGCCAAGCGCGGCATGAAACGGCGGTTGGCCCAACGGCCATTGCCGTCCATAACGATGGCAATGTGGTGGGGAACGCAAGCAGCTGCCATCAGGGTCAGACCGCCATGATGTCGGCTTCTTTGGCGACGACGAGTTGGTCGATTTCAGCGATATGGCGGTCGGTGGTTTTTTGCACATCCACTTCGGCGCGCTTTTGGTCGTCTTCCGAAGCCAGCTTGTCCTTGACCAATTTCTTGACCGCCTCGTTCGCGTCACGGCGCAGGTTGCGCACGACGATCTTGGCGCTTTCGCCTTCGGTGCGGGCCAGCTTGGTGAGCTCTTTGCGGCGCTCTTCACTCATGGCGGGCATCGGCACGCGGATCAAATCCCCCATGGACGCGGGGTTCAGGCCCAGGTGGCTGTCGCGGATGGCTTTTTCCACCTTGGACGCCATGTTCTTTTCCCAGGGCTGTACACCAATCGTGCGGGAATCGATCAGCGACACATTGGCCACCTGGCTGATGGGCACCATGGAGCCGTAATAGTCCACCTGCACGGTGTCCAGCAAAGCGGGGTTGGCGCGGCCGGTGCGGATCTTGGCCAGGTTGTTTTTAAATGCCGTGATGGACTGGTCCATCTTGGCTTGCAGATTGGTTTTTACGTCAGCAATAGTCATGTTCACTCCAGAACGGAAATCAAGCGTGCACCAGCGTGCCTTCGTCTTCGCCCATGACCACGCGCTTCAGGGCACCGTGTTTGAAGATGGAAAACACCTTGATCGGCAGCTTCTGATCACGGCACAGCGCAAAAGCGGTGGCGTCCATGATGCCCAGGTTTTGTCCCATGGCTTCGTCGAATGTCAGGCTGGCATAGCGGGTGGCAGCAGGGTCTTTTTTGGGGTCGGCGGTGTACACGCCATCCACCTTGGTGGCTTTGAGCACCACTTCGGCACCGATTTCGGCACCGCGCAAAGCCGCGGCCGTGTCGGTAGTGAAGAAGGGGTTGCCCGTACCGGCGGCAAACACCACCACCTTGCCTTCTTCCAGGTACTGCAGCGCCTTGGGCCGCACATAGGGCTCAACCACCTGGTCGATGGCAATCGCGGACATCACGCGGGCGGTCAAGCCGGCTTTGTTCATGGCGTCGGCCAGAGCCAGCGCATTCATCACGGTGGCCAGCATGCCCATGTAGTCGGCAGTCGCCCGGTCCATACCGACCGAGCCACCTGCCACACCACGGAAAATATTGCCCCCACCGATCACCACCGCCACCTGGACGCCCAGACGGGTCACTTCAGCCACCTCTTCCACCATCCGCACGATGGTGTCGCGGTTGATCCCGAACTGGTCGTCCCCCATCAACGCCTCCCCCGACAGCTTGAGCAAAATCCGCTTATAGGCTGGTTGGGCTTGGGTCATGGAAACTCCTTGAGATGGTGGCTGAAAAATAGGGATGGTGGGGCAAAAAAATGTCTAGGCAATGAACGGGCCGGCCATGGCGGCAGACCCGTTAATGCACCTTACGCTGCTTTGGCTGCAGCGACTTGGGCGGCCACTTCGGCTGCGAAGTCGTCAACCTTCTTCTCGATGCCTTCACCCACCACGTACAGGGTGAAACCCTTGACGGTGGTGCCGGCAGCCTTGAGCATCTGCTCCACGGTCTGCTTGTCATTCTTCACGAAAGACTGGTTGAACAGCGAGACTTCCTTCAGGTACTTCTGCACGCCGCCTTCGATGCGCTTGGCAACGATTTCGTCGGACTGCACGGGCTTGCCAGCGGCCACGGCCACAGCGGCATCTTCAGCAGCCTTGGCGGCAGCCACCGAGCGCTCTTTGGCGATCAGGTCGGCAGGCACTTCGGCGCTGGTCAGGGCCACAGGCTTCATGGCGGCGATATGCATGGCCGTATCTTTGGCTGCCGTGTCGTCACCTTCGAACTCGACCACCACGCCAATGCGCGTGCCGTGCAGGTAACCCGCCAGCTTGGAGCCGGAGAACTGCTTGAAGCGGCGGAAGGTCATGTTTTCACCGATCTTGCCGATCAGACCCTTGCGCACGTCTTCCAGCGTAGGGCCAAAACCGTCTTGCTCATACGCCAGGGCGCTCAGCGCAGCCACGTCGGCGGGGTTGTGCTTGGCGATCAGTTGCACGGCGCCTTGGGCCAGGGCCAGGAAGCTGTCGTTCTTGGTCACGAAGTCGGTTTCGCAGTTGACTTCCAGCAGCGCGCCGGTGCTGCCTTCAAAGTAGCTGGTGACCACGCCTTCGGCGGTCACGCGCGAAGCAGCCTTGCCTGCCTTGCTACCCAGCTTGACGCGCAGCAGCTCTTCGGCCTTGACCATGTCGCCTTCGGACTCGGTCAGAGCGCGCTTGCACTCCATCATGGGAGCATCGGTTTTGCCACGCAGTTCAGCGACCATGCTTGCGGTAATTGCAGCCATATTTTTCTCCGTCTTCAAAATCAAAAATTAGTAAAAAAAAGGGGGCTTGCGCCCCTCTTTCATGGCGGCGAACCGCTCCAGAAGTCAGCGCTTAAGCCGCTGCCTCGTTCACTTCCACGAATTCGTCGGCGCTTTCGGCAGCCACGGCCTTGACCACGTCGTTGGCAGCGCTGTTGCGGCCTTCGATGATGGCGTCAGCGATACCACGGGCGTACAAAGTGACAGCCTTGGAGGAGTCATCGTTGCCAGGGATCACGTAGTCGATACCTTCGGGGGAGTGGTTGGTGTCCACCACGCCGATCAGCGGAATGCCCAGTTTGCGGGCTTCCTGGATGGCGATCTTGTGGTAGCCCACGTCGATCACAAAGATCGCGTCTGGCAGAGCAGCCATATCCTGGATGCCGCCGATGTCTTTTTCCAGCTTGGCCATTTCACGGGCGAACATCAGCTGTTCTTTCTTGCTCATGCTGTCCAGACCGGCTTCTTGCTGGATCTTCATGTCTTTCAGACGCTTGATCGAGGTCTTGACGGTCTTGAAGTTGGTCAACATGCCGCCGAGCCAGCGTTGGTCGACGTAAGGCACACCGGCGCGGGCAGCTTCACCGGCGACGATTTCGCGGGCTTGGCGCTTGGTGCCGACCATCAAAATGGTGCCACGGTTGGCGGTCAGTTGCTTGGCGAACTTGGCCGCTTCCTGGAACATCGGCAGCGACTTTTCCAGGTTGATGATGTGAATTTTGTTGCGGTGACCAAAGATGAACGGCGCCATCTTGGGGTTCCAGAACCGGGTTTGGTGACCGAAGTGAACTCCGGCTTCCAGCATTTCGCGCATGGTGACTGACATGATTAACTCCAAAGGTTATGTCTAAAATCCAGCCCGCTATTGCAGCATTTGACAAACGGTTCAGGCAAAGCCAAAAACCGTAGGAAAAAGCCGCAACACCTTGATGAGACTGGTT
>JBEANX010000007.1:0-6282 GCA_041165245.1 Pseudomonadota bacterium | reverse complement strand
AGGCAATCGTCATCGATGCCGCGCTGCGCGCGCTCGACGGTCTGCCCGATGTTGCCGCCATGCGGGTAGCCAGCCGCATCGTACATCTGCCGCTGTCGTGGAATGATCCGGCAGTTCAGCTGGCGACGCAGCGCTACATGCAGTCGGTGCGCGCGGACGCGCCCTGGTGTCCTGACAACATCGAGTTCATCCGCCGCATCAATGGACTGGATTCCGTCGAAGAGGTGCATCGCATCGTCTTCGATGCCAGCTACCTGGTGATGGGACTGGGCGATGTGTACCTGGGTGCGCCGGTGGCCACACCGCTGGATCCACGTCATCGCCTGGTGACCACCAAATACAACCCCGCGCGCACGTGGACACCGGAAAACGCCGTCGGCATTGGCGGCGCCTACCTGTGCGTGTATGGCATGGAAGGCCCAGGCGGCTACCAGTTCGTCGGTCGCACGGTGCAGATGTGGAACCGCTGGCGCGATGAACGCCACGGCGCGCGGGACTTTGAAGCGGGCAAGCCCTGGCTGCTGCGCTTTTTTGACCAGATCCGCTTCTACCCGGTCAGCGAGCAGGAACTGGCACAGATGCGCAAGGACTTCCCCGCCGGGCGCCTCAAGCTCAAGGTGGAGCACGGCCAGTTCAGCCTGGGCGACTACCGCCAATTCCTGGTGGACAACGCCGACAGCATCGCGCAGTTCAAGGCCACGCAGCAGGCCTCGTTCGACGCCGAGCGCGAGCGCTGGAAGGCCTCAGGCCAGGACGGTAGCTTGAGCGAGCTGGACGCCAGCCCGCCGCCTGATGAGAGCGCCCTGCCTGAAGGCGCCACCGCCGTGGGCAGCCCGGTGCCTGGCAACCTGTGGAAGGTGCTGGTGGGTGTGGGTGATGCCGTGCACGAAGGCCAGACCGTGGCCGTGGTCGAATCCATGAAGATGGAGTTCCCCGTGCTGGCGCCCTGCTCAGGCACGGTGTTGAGTGTGCCTTGCAAGGAGGGCTCGGGGGTGACGGCCGGTCAGGCCGTGGTCACGCTGCGTTGAGCTGCTCGACCACCAAAGAGGTGGGCAAGCATGTCCACCTCAGCGCAAGCGCCCCACGTAACGCTGCTCCACCGGAACTGGCTTGGCAGGCTCCGGCAACATGCCGCGCAAGATGCTGTCGGGCCAACGCGAAGGCCCTTCATTGGCGGCCGCAGCTTCCTTGGGCTTGCGCGGGCGCAGGGGCGCCATCACGGCTTCTAACTTGTCAGACCAGATTTGCAGGTCAAGGTCTTGCTCAAGGCGGCACACGCGGATGATTTCGGTGGCGTATTCCAAGTTGCTGGCCATCCATTCGGTGTCGGTCACCCTGCCCAATTTGCGGCGCATCAGCACATGCAGGTGGGCAGCAACAGCCAGACGGGCACTTTCTTGACTCATGTGGACACTCCTGAAACGTCTGGATGCTGCAGTGCAAAAAATGCGCCAACCATTTCCCAAACTGAGGGAAAATCAGACAATCACAGACGGAATGCCGCATGGTGAAATAACAATCACCTAGAGCCCCCAGTCAATCCAACACAAAACAGGAAGGCCGTGGGCGCACAGGCTCGCGTGCCGAGGTCACCCCATGGCACCCAACCCCAAGCAACTCATCTTGAACCTGCTGCTGGCGGCAGACAAAAACACCCTGAGCTCGCGCGAAGCGGTGGGCTCATGCAAGCTGTTTGGCATTCGCGAGAACAATGTGCGGGTGGCCCTGGTCAGGCTCTCAGCCAATGGCTTGGTGGAAGCTGCCTCACGCGGCAGCTATCGCTTGGGGCCCCAAGCAGCGGCCCTGGCCGAAGACATCGCCCAGTGGCGCCATGCCGAACAGCGCGTGTGCGATTGGCAAGACGCCTGGCTGGTGGTCAGCACCGGTGGCCTCAGCCGCAGCGACCGCGTGGCCCTGCGCGCCCGCGAACGTGCCCTGGCGATGAGCGGCTTTCGTCTGCTGGACAGCCACCTCTATGTGCGCCCTGACAACCTTCTGGGCAGCGCCGACAGCGCCCGTGAGCGCCTCTACAAACTGGGCCGAGACAGCACCGCCCCGGTGTTCTCGGCGCAGGGCCTGGACGCCAACCGCGAACAAGCCGCTCGCAAACTGTGGAACGGAGAGGTGCTCAATGCCAGCTACCGCCAGACCCGCCTGAAGCTGCAAGCTTGGCAGCAAAAAGCCGATCAACTGGATCTCGAAACCGCCGCCCGCGAATGCTTCCTGCTGGGTAACGAAGCGATTCGCCAGTTGGTGTATGACCCCTTGCTGCCCGAACCTTTGGCAGACGCCGCCGAGCGCCGCGCCTTCACCGCCGCAGTGCAGCACTTCGACGAAGTGGGGCATGGCATTTGGAAACGCTTGCTGCACCAAATCAGCCAAGGGCAACAGCCCAACCATGATTTACACGCCACCTTGTCTGCCCCAAGTGAACAGCCTGGCGACACGCCATTGCGGCACTGAACCCGCGCCCTATGATGTGGGCTTCTTCAAGGGGCTCATGCCATGAACAAACTCTTCATCGCCAACAAGGTCTACTCCTCCTGGTCACTGCGCCCCTGGGTGCTGATGAAGCAGTTGCTCATGAAGTTCGACGAAGAGGTGGTGCCCTTTGGCGAGAGCTCGAATTGGGCCGCTTACCGCCAGTTCTCACCCACCGGCAAGGTGCCCTGCCTGCACACGCCACAAGGCACCGTGTGGGATTCCATCGCCATCGCCGAATACCTGGCCGAAAAAAACCACCGTGTCTGGCCCAACGACACCATGGCGCGTGCTTGGGCTCGCTGCGCTGCCGCTGAGATGCACAGCGGCTTTGCCACCCTGCGCAGCCAGTGCCCCATGAACTGTGTGATCGAGGTCAAGCTCCACCAAATCAGCTCGAGCCTGCAAGCCGACCTGAACCGACTGCAAGAGCTGTGGAGAGAAGGCCTTGAACGCTTTGGCGGCCCGTTTCTCGCAGGCTCCGAGTTCACGGCGGTCGATGCGTTTTTCTGCCCCGTGGCCTTTCGGGTGCAAACCTACGGCCTGCCGCTGGACGACACCTGCCAGGCCTATGTGCAAGGCCTGCTGAGCCTGCCAGCCATGCAACTGTGGCGCGAGCAAGCCTTGCAAGAGCCCTGGCGGAAGGAAGCCCACGAAGCCGCTTGCCTGGTCGCTGGCACCTTGGTGAGGGATCACCGCATCCAGGGCATTTGATCGCAAACCCCTGAAACCAGGGGGCTGCCCGGGCATCAAGTTGCTGGGCTTGTGTCCGAAAACTGAGAATCGCAGTCTTGCGAGCCCTCTTGCTGAGGGCTTGCACCCCGCCGTCCGATGTTTTCCCCCCTAAAGTCAGAGGCCCTTGATCGCGAAGTCGTCATGCAAGACGAAGCTTCGCCTGTGGCTCTGCGCCACCAGAAACAAGCCGTCCTTGACCTGGCCGAGCGCGTCCACAACGGGCTCTTCCTTTACCCGGCGATCTGTATGGTGCTCATGCTCATGCTCGTCGATGGCTATGCGCAGCGGCACCCCATGTTCGTGGGCATCAACACGGCATGCCTGGTCGCCATCACCGCAGGCAGGCTGCTTTACAACCGAGGGCTGGCGGCTCGCCTGGAACACCACTTCACGCGCCACCTGGCCCTGTTTCGCAGCTTCTCCCTCGCACACAACCTGTACTGGGGTGTGCTGTGCGCCATCCTTTTGCAAGCCCCCGATGCGCCCAACCTGCGTTGGATGATGCTCATGTGCACGGTCGGCATCACAGCAGGCGGCACGGTGATCGTCGCCATCGATGGCCTGCTGCCGCTGATCTACCCCATTTGCACCCTGGCCCCCACCGTCATCACTGCGCTTGAGCAAGGCGGCAGCACCAACCTGGGAATCAGCGGCCTGGCCCTGGTCATGACGGCCTATTCCATGGTGCTGTCACGGCTGGTCTCGCGTGATTACTGGGCCAAACTGCAAGGCCAGGCCTTGCTGGAACAAAGAGCCCGTGAGTTGGAAGTCATCAGCCGGCAAGACGCCCTGACCCAGATCCCCAACCGCCTGCGCTTCCAGGAGGCCTTGCCGCAAACCTGGCGCGATGCGCGCCGCCGGCATGAGCCCATGGCCATTGCCATTGTCGATCTGGACCACTTCAAGAAGATCAACGACACCTACGGCCACCCTTTTGGCGATCTGTGCCTTCAAGCCGCCGCCCGGGCCTTGACAGGCTCGGTGCACCGTCCGGGCGACCTGGTCGCACGCTTTGGCGGCGAGGAGTTTGTGGTGCTGATGGCCAACACCGACATGGCAGGCGCCAGCCAAGTGGCCGAACGCATGCTCGCGGCCATTCGCAACACCGTGGTCAAGCAAGGGCCACATGTGGTCACGCTCTCGTGCAGCATTGGCGTGTCCATGACCACGCCGCAGGCCGACCAAGACGACGCACAGGCCGAAGACCTGCTGCAAGAGGCCGACATCGCCCTGTACCTTGCCAAGCAACACGGCCGCGCCCAGGTGGCCTGCCATGGGCCCATGGGCGAGCACACGCTGTTGCCCACCCGGACCTTGACTTGATCAGTCCTTGAACTCGGGCTGCTGCTTGCTCATCGAGGCCATCATGGCTGTCATCAGGTCGGCCGACATCAACATGCCCGCGTTCCAGGTGGCGATGTGACTCAAACCATCGGCCACGCTGTGGTCACGCGCGTAGTTCAGCATTTCCTTGGTGCCGCGGATCGACAGTGGTGACTTAGAAGCCACGGTGGCAGCCACCTCGCGCACGCCCGCCCGCAAGGCCTCACGGCTCTCGTAGGCCTTGTTGACCAGGCCCGCGCTCACCGCTTCCGCGGCGTCGACACGGCGGCCGGTGTAAGCCAGCTCACGCACCAGGCCCTGGCTGCCAATCAGCTTGGGCAGGCGCTGCAAGGTGCCCACGTCGGCCGTCATGCCGATGTCGATCTCCTTGATGGAGAAATAAGCATCCGCCGAGGCATAGCGCATGTCGGTGCAGCAGATCAGGTCGATGCCGCCGCCCACGCAGGCGCCATGGATGGACGCGATCACGGGCTTGCGGCAACGCT
Organism: Pseudomonadota bacterium; assembly: GCA_041165245.1. GTDB lineage: Bacteria > Pseudomonadota > Gammaproteobacteria > Burkholderiales > Burkholderiaceae_C > Aquabacterium. The sequence goes on along the minus strand of JBEANX010000007.1, from coordinate 1,237 downwards.
CGATGCTGCTCAAGGTGTCCTGCATGTCGAGGATGATCTGGCGCAGATTCTCGCGGGTGCGGCCGTCGCAATCGTCCTTGATCTGGGCTTGCAGACCCATCATCATGGTCAGGTCGATGCCCGAGGTGAAGTGCTTGCCTTCGCCCTCGATGATGGCCACCCGGGCCTCGGGCGTGCGATCCACCCACTGCATGGCAGAGCGGATGTCCTGCCACATGGCCCAGTTCATGGCATTGGCCTTGTCGGGCCGGCTCAAGGTGACGGTGGCCACCTTGTCGGCCAGGGTCAGGCGGATGGTTTCCAGCTGAGGGATGTCAACAGACATGAGGCGCTCCTTCTCGTGGCTGACCTGCTCGTGACTCAAAGGGCCGCAGCCACTTCGGTGCCTTGCTTGATGGCGCGCTTGGCATCGAGCTCGGAGGCCACGTCGGCGCCGCCAATCAGGGTCACCTTCACGCCACCGGCTTCCAGACCAGCCTGCAATGCACGGAAAGGCTCCTGGCCCGCGCACATCACCACGTTGTCCACGGGCAAGGTGATGTCCTTGTCGCCCACGGTGATGTGCAGGCCGGCGTCGTCGATCTTGCGGTAGGTGGCACCGGCGATCATCTCCACGTTGCGGTTCTTCAGCGAGGTGCGGTGGATCCAGCCCGTGGTCTTGCCCAGGCCGTCGCCCACCTTGGTGGTCTTGCGCTGCAACAGGTAGATCTGGCGGGGGGCCTTGTCCAGGTGGGGCTGCTTGAGGCCGCCACGGTCGGCGTAGGTGCTGTCGATGCCCCACTCGTCATTGAACTTGGCCAGGTTGAGCGCTGGGCTCTCGCCCTCATGCGTGAGGTACTCCGACACGTCAAAGCCAATGCCACCGGCACCGATCACGGCCACGGTCTTGCCCACGGGCTTCTTGTCGCGCAGCACGTCCAGGTAGCTCAGCACCTTGGGGTGGTCCACGCCGGGGATGTCGGGCGTGCGGGGCGACACGCCCGTGGCCAGCAGCACCTCGTCAAAGCCGCCCTTGATCAGGTCTTCGGCCGTGACGCGGGTGTTGAACTGGGTCTTCACACCCGTCAGCTCGATCTGCTTGCGGAAGTAGCGCAGCGTCTCGTAGAACTCTTCCTTGCCCGGGATCTGCTTGGCCACGTTGAACTGCCCGCCGATCTCGGCTGCCGAATCAAACAAGGTGACGCTGTGGCCACGCTGCGCGGCGGTGGTGGCAAAGGCCAGCCCTGCGGGCCCTGCG
>JBEANX010000006.1:0-9761 GCA_041165245.1 Pseudomonadota bacterium | reverse complement strand
GGAGGGCGCGAGCCACGCCGTCACCTACTACGCCGTGGTGGACACCGCGGCGCAGAAGCTCGCATGGCTGTCGCTGAAGCCCGTCACCGGCCGCACCCACCAACTCCGCGTGCACATGATGGCCCTGGGCCACCCCATCGTGAACGACCCGCTCTATGGCCTGAATGCCGACCCCGACCGGCCCCGCCGCATGCGTCTGCACGCTTGGCAGTTGCATCTGCCTCATCCTGCAAGGGGCGAGCCCATGGTTTGGGAAGCGCAGCCTGATTCCTGGGGTTAACCCTCGGTGGCGGGCTCGATGCCAGGCCAAAGCGAGGCGTTTTTGGCGCTCCTGCCTCCCCCGCCTGGTGTCGCAGGATTTAACATACGCCCCTTGAGCGGGCCTTTGCTTGCCCCAAGCTTCATCAGGATCACCCCATGACATCTGTCGTCATCAGCGGCACGGGCTTGTACCAGCCCCCTCACATCATCACCAACGCCGAGTTGGTGGAATCGTTCAACGGTTACGTGGCCAAGTTCAACGCCGAACATGCCGCCGAGATCGAAGCGGGCACCGTCACCGCCTTGTCGCCCTCCAGCGTGGAGTTCATCGAGAAAGCCTCGGGCATCAAGCAACGCTATGTGATGGACAAGGAAGGCATCCTGGACATCAACCGGATGTACCCCCGCCTGCAAGAGCGCTCGGACGATCAGCTTTCGCTCATGGCCGAGATCGCCGTGGAAGCCGCCAAGAAAGCCTTGGTGGCGGCCAACAAGAAGGGCGAAGACGTCGACGCCGTGATCTGCTCCTCGGCCAACATGCAGCGCGCCTACCCCGCCATGGCCATTGAGATCCAGCAGGCCATCGGCGCCCGTGGCTACGGCTTTGACATGAATGTGGCCTGCTCGGCCGCCACCTTTGCGCTGGAGCAAGCCATCAACGCCGTGCGCTCGGGCTCGGCCAACTGCGTGCTGGTGGTCAACCCCGAGATCACCTCGGCCCACCAGGAATGGAAAGACCGCGACTGCCACTTCATTTTTGGTGATGTGTGCACGGCCGTGATCGTGGAGCGCGCCGACACAGCCACCTCCAGCGACGTGTGGGACGTGCTGGGCAGCCAGTTGGCCACGCAGTTCTCCAACAACATCCGCAACAACTTCGGTTTCATGAACCGCAGTGAAGACAGCGACCCCGAGGCCCGCGACAAGACCTTCCGCCAGGAAGGCCGCAAGGTGTTCAAGGAGGTGGTGCCCATCGCTGCGGCCCACATCGAAGGCCAACTGGCCGGCCTGAAGTACGAGCCCACGCAAGTGCGCCGCTTCTGGCTGCACCAGGCCAACCAAGGCATGAACCAGCTGGTGATCAAGCGCCTGGTGGGCAGCGAACCTGCGCACGATTTGGCGCCATTGATTCTGGACACCTACGCCAACACCGCGTCGGCCGGCTCCATCATCGCATTCCATGAACACCGTGCCGACTTGAAGTCGGGCGACCTCGGCGTGATCTGCTCTTTTGGCGCCGGTTACTCGGTGGGCAGCTTGGTGCTCAAGAAGCGCTGATCCCTCAGCCAGCTTTCACGACCAAAGCGCCCAAGTGAAAACTCAGGGCGCTTTTTCTTTGGGCGATCAAGCCGGCTTCAAGAGCCCGCGTAGCGCTTTCTGAACACGGCGACTTCTTCCTTGCGGGCGGTCAGGTGGATGTCCATGCCGCCGTCGCGCTCGGGCGTGGGGCACAGCATCAGCATGCGATAGACCACCTTGGCGTTGTCGTGCCAGCAAGGCGTGCCCGTGCCGAAGTCGATCTCGTAGGTCGAGAAATGCGCACAGTTGTTCAGCACCAGGCCTGCTTCCAGCGTGTCGCCTGCCGTCTTCATCATCAAGGTGCCGATTTTTTTGCTGCGCCGCAGCCGCTCGATCATGGCCAGGAAGCTGGTGAAGGTCTGGTCGCTCACGCTCTCGACGGGCGGTTTGAAGCGTGCGGCCAGTTGCGCCAGGCTGTCTCGCTCCAGCTCGGCCTTGGTGTAGCGCACTTCGGCCTGGCCCAGGGCGTTGCCAAAGAAGTGGCGAGGCAGGCGCAGGCGGCGCTTGTAGCGCAAGTCGATCACGATGCCCACGCAGCGGTCTTTGTGGCACCACATCACCGGTGAGATCTCTTTGAGCACATGCAGGGTGACCAAATCGCTCGTGCTCAGGCCTGGGTGTTCAGGCGGCAGCTCCAGGCGGGCTTGGGCTTTCCAGGCCTCGATGGTGCTGGCCGGGATGCGAAACACACCCTTTTCCAGCGAGGTGAAGAGCTGCCAGGCAAAGCGCGCATACACGCTCAGGCGCTTGAGCAGGCCCATCTCGTAGACCTGCCCGGCGGTGTAGGGCAGGTCGATGTGGTCCTGGCCGATCTGGATGAGCTTGGAGCGGTCAAAGTCCACCGGGGTGGCCACGCCTTGGCCCCGGGTGGCGTCGGCCCATTGCTTCATGAAGTGCCAGAACATGGCGCCGTCGTACAGCGAGTGAATGCCGGTGACGCAAAGGACCGCGCCGCCGCATTCGAACTGGTGCACGTCGAAATGGAACAGGGCAGTGTCTTTGTTGACGACCTTCCACGGGAAGATGGGCTTGGCGTAATGCTTGAGGCTTTCGGCCATGTGGTTCGTGGGGCCAAAGTTGGGCAGCTTGCCCTTGGCCTTGTGCACGCGAAACACCACGCCGCCGTCATTGCCGTCGATGTAGGGCAGGCCTTCTTCGTCGGTGCGTATGCGCCCCGCCATGGGCGGCTGCAGCTTGATCTGCTCGATGAGCGAGCGCTGCATGGCCGCCACGTCCAGCCCTTTGTCATAGACCAAGGTGATGGGGATGCCCGTGTGCGTGTTGAAGATGTCCACGCCCGTGAGGTATTGCCTCGGGCAGGTCACCCCCCCTTTGAGGACGGTTTGCGAGACGAGGGTGGATTCAAGCTTGGGCATGGAGGTTGGTTGGCAGCGCGGACCTGACCCTGAATTTAACCCCTGCTTGAACGCATCACATTCGGAATTGCCAGTTGTGGGCCGACCTTTTGCGGCCCTGCTGGTCCATGCAAACCCAGTCGGTGCTTCAGGTGTCGCACAATGATGGTTGCGAACCCCAGAACAAATCTGCACGAGGCACAAGAAAGGCACAACGCATGAACCAAGACCTGTCCATCATTGACTTGGTGCTGCACGCCAGTTTGGTGGTCCAGATCGTTCTGGTCCTGCTGCTGAGCGTGTCGCTGGCCAGCTGGACCATCATTTTTGGCAAGGCCATTGGCCTGAACAAGGCCAAGGCTGCCAACGAAGAGTTCGACCGCGAATTTTGGGCTGGCCGCACGCTGCAAGAACTTTATGGCGACGCCACCCGTGGTGAAGGGCCGCCGTCGCCACAAGAGCGCATGTTTGCCGCCGGCATGCGCGAGTTCCTCAAGCTGCGCGACAAGAAGGTCGTGGATGTGCCCACCTTGCTCGACGGCGCCCGCCGTGCCATGCGCGCGAGCTACCAGCGCGAGATGGATCTGCTGGAGGTAAGGCTTGACTTCCTGGGCTCGGTCGGTTCTGTCTCTCCCTATGTGGGCTTGTTTGGCACCGTGTGGGGCATCATGCATGCGTTCACCGGCTTGTCGAACTTGCAGCAAGTGACGCTGGCCACGGTGGCCCCTGGCATCGCCGAAGCCCTGGTGGCCACGGCCATTGGCTTGTTTGCGGCCATCCCGGCTGTGCTGGCTTACAACCGCTTCGGGCGTGACATCGACCGCATCGCCATCCAGCTGGAGTCCTTCATGGAAGAGTTCTCCAACATCCTGGCTCGTAACGCCATGCTGGCGCCCGCTGATGGCGCACGCACGGCAGGCATCCGCTGAGCGGCAAGGGCAGGGTACAAGATGGCTCAACTCAATGCACGGGGCGGCCGCAGGCGCCGCACCAACAGCGAGATCAACATGGTGCCGTTCATCGACGTCATGCTGGTTTTGCTCATCATTTTCATGGTCAGTGCACCTCTGTTGCCCACGGGCGTGGTCGATTTGCCCAGCATGGGCAAGGCCGCCAAGGCGCCTGACAAGGTCATCGAGGTGGTGCTGCAGTCTGACGATCGCTACAAGCTGTTGATCGACCGCAAGCCTTCCGGCGAGATGGAGTTGGCCGAACTGGCCCCTCGCATCAAGGACGAACAAGAGCGCTCGGCCGGTGGCCCGCAAAGCGCGCCTGTGATCATCAGCGCCAAGAAGGACGTGCGCTACGACGCCGTCATCCGCGTGATGGACGCGCTGCAAAAAGGCGGCGTGACACGCGTGGGCCTGGCCGTGCGCACCAACGGAGCTTGAGGCCTTGAACGCCAGCGCAGGCACCGCTTCAACCGTTCAGGTTGATTTTCTGCGCCCCAAGGGGGCCGATGGCTGGCGCCAGGGCCTGGTGTGGGCCTTGGTGGCGCACGGCCTCTTGCTGCTGGCCCTCATGCTCAACATGAGTTGGCGCACCCAGCCGGTGCAGGTGGTCGAGGCCGAGGTCTGGGCCGAGGTGCCGCGTGCTGCTCAGCCTTCGGCGCGTGTGATGCCGCCTCCGCCGCCTCCTGCGCCCACGCCCGCCCCTGAGCCGGCACCCCAGCCTGCGCCCGTGCCACCCCCACCACCGCCTGCCCCGGTGGCTCAGCCCAAACCGGCCCCAGAGCCTGCCCCCAAGCCGGCCGATCTCAGTGTCGAGCGCAAGCCCAAGGATGAGCCCAAAAAGCCCAAGCCTCCCAAGGAATACTTCGAGCCTGATCCGCCGCAGCTGAAAAAGCGCTTGGCCGAGGCCAAGGTGAAACCAGAGCCCAAGCCCGAGGTGAAACTGGAGCCCAAACCAGCCCCGAAGCCTGAGCCCAAACCCGATCCCAAGCCGCCCAAGCAGGAGGTGAAGGCCGAGGTCAAGCCCGCGCCCAAACCAGCGCCCACGCCAGCTCCGCAGAACGCTCAGGCCAGCGCCCAGCAGGAAAAAGAGCGCCAAGAGCGCATCAAACGCATGATGGCCGACCTGGGTGGCGAGGGCACGCCTTCAGCCGGGCCCAGTGCCGATTACGCCGGGCGCATCAAGGCTCGCATCAAGCCCAATGTGGTGTTCACTGAAGAGGTCTCGGGCAATCCGGTGGCGTCGGTGGAGGTCAACTGCGCGCCCGATGGCCGCATCATCGGCCGTCGGTTGATCACCCGCAGCGGCAACACCGCCTGGGACGACGCCGTGCTGCGCGCCATCGATCGCACTGAGGTGCTGCCGCTCAACGAGAAGGGGCGCATCCCTTCGGTGATGCAGATCAGCTTTCGGCCGCGCGACTTCTGAGCCGCCAGAACCAGCCTTGTTGCAAGGCTTGGGTGAGCCAGGCCGTGAAGTCAAAGCCTGGCTCGCAGGTGTCCAGCATCTGAGCCAGGTTGGTCGGTGCGTCTTGCGTGAGTTGGCGCATCCAGCCCAAGTGCTCCGGTGCCAGGGCTTGCATGTGGGCCTGCCAGGGGGATCCACCCGCATGCGGTGCCCCCCGGCAGATCACAGCGGCCTCGGGCTGTAGTTGACTCAAGCAAGCCTGCAGATCGCTGCTTTCGACTTCACGCTCGCTCTGCAGCGCCTGCCACAGGCTGAGAACGGGCCAGTTCGATGCGATGCATTGCAAGCCAGGCCTGAGCTCAAGCCACAAGCATTCAGGTGGTGCGTTTTCCAGCAATGACAAGGAGCTCAGCTCGGGCTCGCTGTCTGGCGCGCGCTCGCATTGGTGGCGCGCCCATTCCAGGCGGGCCAAGTCGGGCAGGCAGCCCCAGGCTTGCCATTCGGGCTCCTGGGCCACCAGGGCCGCCAGCAAGCTGGGCAGGGCATGGCCCCATTCGCCCAAGTCGCCCGAGGTGGGTGGGCTTTGCCGCCACAGGCTCCAGCCGAGTTGTGCCAGCGTCTCTGGCCCCACCATGGCGGCCACACAGGGGTAAGCGTCATTGAGCAACTGACCTGAGAGCACCCGCACGTGCCCTCGATGGGCCCGGAGGCCGGCGCTGTCAGCAGGGGTGGAGGCTGCCAAAATGGCCTGCACCAAGGCTTGTTGGCGTTGGATCTCCTTGATCAGACCGTGCTCATCGACCTCTGCGGCGCCGGCACCATGGGCACGCTCAAGCATGTCGGTTCACCAAAGTGGCGGTGCGCTGTCTGGCTTGTGCCACTTGGGCCAGCAGGGCGTCAAAAGGCGGCAAGTCCACATCCCACTCGACGAGGCGTGGCGCGTGGGGCCACAGGCGCATGGCGTGGTCATGTACCTGCCAGACGCTGTCGTTGACAGGCTGGCTGTGGTCGTCCACCACCAGATCGCCCAGGGCTTGCGGTGCTCGGTGGCCCGCCAGGTGAATCTCGCCCAAATGGACATGGCGGTGGCCAGCCAGGGCATCCAGCCAGCGGCAAGCGGCCTGGGCGAGCAAGGTGTCGTCGACACGGGCATTGCGCTCGACATGGTTTGCGTTGAGCACGTTGACCACGAGGTTGTTCACATCCAGCAGCAGGCCACAGCCCGTGCGCCGGCACAACTCGGCCAGGAAATCGACCTCAGCCCAGGTGCTGTCTTCAAGCTGAAGGTAGGCCGAGAGGTTTTCGACCAGCATGGGGCGCTGCAAGGCCTCTTGCACCCGGTTCACATTACTGGCCAGGATGTCCAAGCTGGCATCGGTGAAGGCCAGGGGCAGGAGGTCAGCACCGTGAACCGCCAGAGGATTGCCTGGCACTTGGGCCCGACAAAAACAGGCATGGTCTGACACCAGCGCGGGTTCAAACTCTTGCACCAGTGACACCAGCTTGCCCAGGTGCACCGTGTCCACGCCCAGGGCTGAACCCAGCCCCAAGCTGACCGCGTGCAAGCTCAAAGGCCGGGCGCGCCGCACTTCTTTCAACATGGCGCGGGCTGCACCACCCGCCGCCATGAAGTTCTCGGCATGCACCTCGACGAAATCGATCGCCTCTGGCTGAGCCAGAAAAGCGTGGTGGTGTGCCGACCGCAGGCCAATGCCCACGGCCTGGGGCGCCAGCACCGCCAGCCTGGGGGGGATGTCGAGGTTCAGGTGGCCGTGCACAGGCCGATCACTTGGCCGATTTGGCCGCAGCAATGGCCGCCAGGGCTTGGTCCTTGTTCAAGCCGCCCAGCTTGGCGCACTGGCCCTTGGGCACCACCTTCCACTCGGCGGGATCCTTGTCTTTGGTGGACTGGCCCGCGCAGCCGTGGGTGTCGGTGAGGTTGGCGCAGCTGTTGGCACCGGCTTTGGCCACGCCGTAGCACTTCTCTTTGCCACTTGCCGCTTCGTCGCCAGGGGTCATGGCTGAGGCTTGGGTGCTCAGGCCCAGTGCCATCACGGATGCCAGGGCGGCGCTCAGGATTTGCTTGTTGCTCATGGGGTGTCTTTTCACAAAAAGGGTTGAAGGTGAAGGTCTGTCGGGCCAGACCGCGATTTCTGACACTTTAGCGATGGCCATCTTGACGTCATTTGCAAATGGCCGCCGTTTCGGGCCCATTTGCAGCCACCCACTTCGGATGTTATTTCATAGCATGGCAAGGCGTGACTGCCGCTGCTTGCAAGCCCGTGTGCTTGCCGCTGTCACGGAAGGAGTGCCATGTCTGTTCCACCGTCTTCCAAGCCTTCTGCCACCGCTTCCTGGTCGGGTGATCTGACCGAGGCGGGCGCTTTGCCTCCCATTTCATTGGAGGACAGCGGCCCCACGCCCTCAGAGCAACGCGCGCCGGACGCAGGCGACGGCCCTTTTTTGTGGCCCACGCCCCCTTTTGCGGCCTATGCGCCACCGGCCGAGCAGCACGAACACGAGCCCTGCGAGATCGAAGGCCTGAACGGCAAGCTCATGCAGGGCCGCCTGGCCCTGTTCGAGCCGGCCGAGCACATGGCGCACGTGCAGATGCCGCCCTCCCGCACCACGCTGCCCCTGCGCTTCAACCTGTTTCGTTCGATGCTGCTCACGCGGCCTGTCCAGCCCAACTCTCCCTCGCAGTTTGGCGAGCTGCACGCCACCGTGCTGGAGCACCGCGGCAGCACCGAGTTTCGAGTGTCGCTGCACAGCGGCGGCCAACTGCAGGGCCAGACCATCGGCCATGTCGAGCTGAGTTTCGGCCTCTTCCTTTTTCCCCCACTCAATGAGCATGGGGCCGTGACACGCTTGTTCATCCCGCGTGAGGTCTACAGCCGCTTCGAGTTGGGTGCCCGCATTGGTGAAGTGTTGGTGGCTGATCAGAAGGTCACGGCAGAGCAGGTCGATCAGGCCGTGGAAGTGCAGCAGCAAATGCGCAACCAGAAGCTCGGCGAGATTCTGCTCACACGCCAGGTGGTCAGCCCTGAGCAACTGCTCATGGCCATCGAGCAGCAAAGCAAAATGCCCATGGTGCGCATTGGCGAGGCCCTCACCGCGCTGGGTTTGATCACGCAAGAGCAGCTCTCTGGGGCGCTGGATCAGCAAAAGCAGGATCGCAACCTGCCGCTGGGCGAGGTGCTGATCCAGCTCAAGCTGGTGTCTCGGCAAGATTTGCAGACGGCCCTGGCCCGCAAGATGGGCTACCCGCTGGTCGACATCCAGAAGTTCCCAGCCGAGGCCGAGGCTTTGCGCCTGGTGCCCTATCCCGTGGCTTCACGCCTGGAGGCCATGCCTTTGCTGGTGCGTGATTCGACCTTGGTCGTGGCTGTGGAAGACCCCAGCAAACGCCGCACGCTGACTGAGTTGGAGTTCATCAGCCAGTGCAAGGTGGTGCCGGTGCTGGCCCAGCGCAGCCAGATCGAACCTGCTTTGTGCGAGGCCTATGCCCGCATTGGTGCCGACATGACGGGCGACGCCTCTGGCAAGCCCACCCAGACGCCTTTGACGTTGGATCTGGACTCTGAAGACTCCAACATGCTGGTGGCCAGCCTGGAGAAGGAAGGCAGCGACACCAACCGCACCGAGGACGACAAGCCCATCGAGCAGAGCGACAACTCGCTGGTGCGCCTGATCAACTCCATGATCGTGGAGGCCTACAACCAGGGCGTCTCAGACATTCACATCGAGAGCTACCCGAACAAGGAAAAGATCAAAATTCGCTTTCGCAAGGACGGCATGCTGCTGCCCTACTTGGAGCTGCCGCACAACTACCGCAGCGCCGTGATCGCCCGGATCAAGATCATGTGCGACCTGGACATCTCCGAGCGCCGCAAACCGCAGGACGGCAAGATCACCTTCTCCAAGTTCGTGTCGCAGTACAAGCTCGAACTGCGCGTGGCCACCATTCCCACCAACAACGGCCTGGAGGACGTGGTGATGCGGATCCTGGCCTCGGCCAAGCCCCTGCCGCTGGACAAAATCGGCCTGAGCCCCTGGAACCTGGCGCGCTTGCAAGAGGCGGTTTCGCGCTCCTACGGCTTGGTGCTGTGTGTGGGCCCGACGGGTTCGGGCAAGACCACCACGCTGCACTCGGCGCTGAGCTACATCAACGTGCCGGAGCGCAAGATCTGGACGGCCGAGGACCCGGTGGAAATCACCCAACCAGGTTTGCGCCAGGTGCAGGTCAACCCCAAGATCGATTGGACCTTTGCCAAAGCTTTGCGTGCCTTTTTGCGCGCCGACCCTGACGTGATCATGGTGGGTGAAATGCGCGACGCCGAAACCGCCTCCATGGGCGTGGAAGCTTCGCTCACAGGCCACCTGGTGCTCTCGACCCTGCACACCAACAGCGCGCCCGAAACCGTCACGCGGCTGATCGACATGGGCCTCGACCCGTTCAACTTTGCCGACTCGCTCTTGTGCGTGCTG
>JBEANX010000005.1:0-4046 GCA_041165245.1 Pseudomonadota bacterium | reverse complement strand
GGCGTGAGCATTGCCGACCAGGCCATTGAAGCCGTGGCCTCGGGCGACGTGAAGTTCGTGCCCGAGAACTGGGTCAACACCTACAACCAGTGGATGAACAACATCCAGGACTGGTGCATCTCGCGCCAGCTCTGGTGGGGACATCAGATCCCGGCCTGGTATGGCACCGATGGCCAGGTCTTCGTCGGCCGCAATGAAGACGAAGCCCGTGCCAAGGCCACGGCTGCTGGCTACAGCGGCAGCCTCACGCGCGACGAAGACGTGCTCGACACCTGGTACTCGTCGGCCCTGGTGCCCTTCTCCACCCTGGGCTGGCCTGAGCAGACCAAGGAGATGGACCTCTTCTTGCCATCGTCGGTGCTGGTCACTGGCTACGACATCATCTTCTTCTGGGTCGCCCGGATGATCATGATGACCAAGCACTTCACCGGCAAGGTGCCCTTCAAGCACGTCTACATCCACGGCCTGGTGCGCGATGCCCAGGGCCAGAAGATGTCCAAGTCAGAGGGCAATGTGCTGGACCCGGTCGACCTGATCGACGGCATCGAGCTCGCACCGCTGCTGGACAAACGCACCACCGGTTTGCGCAAGCCCGAGACCGCGCCCAAAGTCCGCAAGAACACCGAAAAAGAGTTCCCCGAAGGCATTCCGGCCTATGGGGCAGATGCGCTGCGCTTCACGTTTGCCGCCCTGGCCAGCTTGGGCCGTGCCATCAACTTCGACGCCAAGCGCTGCGAGGGCTACCGCAACTTCTGCAACAAGCTTTGGAACGCCACCAAGTTCGTGCTGATGAACACAGAGGGGCAAGATTGCGGCCTCAAGACACATGAGCCCGGCGTGTGCGCCTCTGGCAGCTACCTGCAGTTCAGCCCGGCCGACAAATGGATCGTCTCCGAACTGCAGCGCCTGGAAGCCACGGTGGAGCAAGGCTTCACTGAGTTCCGCCTGGACAACGTGGCCAACGCCATCTACCAGTTCGTGTGGGACGAATACTGCGACTGGTACATCGAGATCGCCAAGGCCCAGCTCAACGCCGCCAAAGACAGCGGCAATGAGGCCGCTGCCCGCGCCACCCGCCGCACCCTGATCCGCGTGCTGGAAACCGTGCTGCGCCTGCTGCACCCCATCACGCCCTTCATCACCGAAGAGCTGTGGCAGGTGGTGGCGCCTGTGGCCGGCCGCAAGGCTGAAGGCAGCGACGACACCTTGGTCACCGCCGCCTACCCGCGCGCCGACCTGAGCCGCGTGTGCACTGAATCCGACGCCTGGGTGGCCAAGCTCAAGGCCATTGTGGGCACCACCCGCAACCTGCGCAGCGAGATGACCCTGTCGCCGGCAGAGCGCATGCCCTTGCTGACCACGGGTGACGCGGCCTTCATCGAGCAAGCCGCGCCCATCCTCAAGGCCCTGGCCAAGCTCAGCGAAGTCAAACAACTCGATGAGGCTGGCTTTTCCACCGCCACCGCCATGGCCCCCGTGGCCGTGCAGGGTGACGCCAGATTGGCCCTGCATGTCGAGATCGACGTCGAGGCCGAAAAGGCTCGCCTGAGCAAGGAAGTGGCTCGCCTGGAAGGCGAGATCGCCAAAGCCCAAGCCAAGCTGGGCAACGAAAGCTTTGTGGCCCGAGCCCCAGCCGCCGTGGTGGAGCAAGAAAAAGCCCGCGTGACCGATTTCACGGCCAGCGTGGAGCGCATCAAGAGCCAGCTCAGCCGCTTGGGTTGAGCGCCACCGGCACCGCCAAACAAAAAGCCCTCGCGAGAGGGCTTTTTTCATGGACGCGTTGGGCGCATCGGGCGCTGGGATACCAGGTCAAGGGTGGGGAGGCTCACCCAGGTCCAATTGCATGACGATCATGTTCACCAGGGTCGCGACCGAAGGGCGACCGGTGTCAACACTGTAATGAGCGGTCTGCTCGTACAGCGGGTGGCGCACCTGGTAGAGCTCACGCAGCTTGATCATCGGATCAGCCACCTGCAACAAGGGGCGCTGGGTGTCGTGCTTGAGGCGGCGAAACAGCTCATCGGGGGTTGAGCGCAAGTACACCACGGTGGTTCGCTCTCGCAAGCACTGGCGGTTCGCTGCGCGAAGCACCGCACCCCCACCAGTGGCCAGCACCATGCCCAGGCTTGAGGCCGGATCGGTATCAGCACCAACACCAGCACCAGCACCAGCACCAGCACCAGCACCAGCCACTGTCTGGGTGGCTGGTGGGCGAGTCAACTCCTCGATGACCTGCTCTTCCAGGTCTCGAAAGGCTTGCTCACCTTGCTGCTCAAAGAACGAACGGATCGGCATGCCGATCCGCTCTTCCAGCGCGGTGTCCGCATCCACGAAACGAACACCGAGCTTTCTGGCCAACTGCCGCCCGACGGTGGATTTACCGCCGCCGGGGAGGCCTATCAAACTGATAACCACCGTTGAAACCTTGCCATTAAGGCCCAACGATGACTTCAAAAGTACCACTCGACACTGAACCGGCGGAGTCTGTGATCGTGAGCGTGATCTTCTTCGAACCTGCAGTCGCATATGTGTGACTGGTCTGTGAGATCGTTCCTGAAGCGCCTGACGCAGCAGTCCCATCACCCCAATCCAACACATAACCAGCAACAGTCACGCCAACAGGCCGATTGAAACTAGCTGTCACCAAGCTGGCAGTCAAACCGCTGGTGATCGCACTGATCTGCACCGGATAAAGGTACCTGACATCCACCGCGAAACGAGACACCGTTCTGGGCTCGTTTTCGTACAGGATTCTCAAAGTTTGAGCAACCCCCTTGGGTGATGCCGCATCAATGACGAACCCACCAACACCGCCGCACTTCTCCGATACCCCTTGAATGGTGACCACATGACCACTGGTCACGTTACCAAACGAATTAGAGCTGGACCAAGGCGTGATCTTGATCACGTTACCACCGCCTCCGTTTTGGAAACCATCAATGCTTGGCGAGGGCGCGCGCGCACCGAACGCTAAAACCGCATTGGGTTTGACTGACTTATTACCGAGGTTGGCCGTGAAGTCCCCAGCAGTCAGCGATGTGCCAGCTGCCAAAGGGTTGCCGTAACCGTCATCGACCACCAATCCAAAAGCAGTTTGAGGGACTGTCACAGGGCATCCGAATGCCGGATCCATGCGCACGAAGCGCTCGGATTCAACCCCTGAGAGCAAATTCTTCGAAATACTCAAATCCGCATTCGGAATCACGCCAGTGGCGTCACCTACGCCCGTTGGCGCCCCCATGTAAATGATGGTTGAAGAACGAATGTGAGCATTGCCGCGCACGCCATCACCCGCAACATAGTTCGCAGGAGTTTGGAACGGCACAGGTATGTCAACGTCATTGTTGATGATTTGCCCACTGTAAGATCCAGACTTGTTAGCATCTACATAAGCATCGGAGAGATCTACAAAAGTGTCCCCCCCGGCCAGAGAGTAAATGTTATCGCCATTCACATCGACATAATCTTCCAAGCCGTCCGCGTATGCCATGACAACGACACGACCGTCATCGGGACGACGGTTTGTTCCTACAAATTTGCAGGAACATGCCCCATTGACGGTGGAACACGAGCCATTCTGAGATGTACAGACAGCACCACCAGAAGCCACAAAGTTCACTTTTGTACCGTCTGGCACTGGATTGGAAAACTGATCTGCCAAACGGACGGTCAAGGTGGCCTCATCGCCATCAAATCTACCACCAGCACCGGCAGTTCCATTACCAGCGTCGATATTGGCCTTGTCTACTGAAAGCGAAAACGATCTTTGCAAAGGCAAACCGGTGGACACCGAAAGTGAATCAGAAAAAGTTTCTAGAGGTGTGGATGCTGTTGCGGGATAAATCGCACGGGCACGAACTCGAATGGGCGTTGGCACAGTGCCTGATGCAATTTGAACGCTCACGCTTCCGCTGGCGTCTGTGCGCTTGACGTACTTCACCTTGGAAATGATGTCTGTGCCACACAAGGCCGCAGAACCTTGGTTTGTCGGCAATCTCTGATTGTTAAATCCGTCCAAGGTCAGGCCACCGACGTAGGTGGTGCTG
>JBEANX010000004.1:0-2525 GCA_041165245.1 Pseudomonadota bacterium | reverse complement strand
GTGCACTGGAAGCATGGATGACTTTGGAGATGATGCGAGATGGATGGTTTGCCCCGACCATCAACCTCAAGAGTGTCGATGAACGTTGCGCAGACTTGGATTACATCCGCGCAGGTGGGCGCGCCCTTGATATCGACATCGCAATGACCAACAATTTTGCGTTTGGCGGCATCAATACGTCATTGATTCTGAGTCGATGGAAAAACTAAATTGATCATGGAGTTTGAGATGAAAAAAATCCTGTTGGCGTGCTCGTTTGCCTTGTGTGTGGTTGGGTGCAATACCCGACCCATCGTGAGTGTGCAGAGCGAGGCTGTTCCACCTTTTGCGGTTGAGAGCGCCCAGAGTTTGTCGGCTGTGGAACAAGCCATTGCTGCGGGAGCACGCAAAGCTGGGTGGACCACCCAAGTGCTGAAGCCAGGCCTGATCGAGGCCTCGGTGACGGCCCGTTCGCACAAGGCGATCGTGGACATTGCTTTCACTGAAAAGACCTATTCGATCAACTACAAAGACAGCGACAACATGAAGGTCAGTGGTGATGAAATCCACAAAAAATACAACCAGTGGGTTCTTCGCTTGTCTCAGTTCATTCGCACTGAGTTGAACGAGGCTGCCAAGAAGAAGTGACATGGTGTGTGTCACGCTGGCAAGCGTGTCGACGATCTGCGAGGGCTTGCAGGTCGAATCCAATCAACCCTGGCTCAGCACCGAAGAGCAAGAACGTCTACACGGCTTCGCATCGGCCAAGCGTCGGCGACAGTTTCTTGCTGGACGGTGGCTGGCCAGGCATTGTTTGGCGTCCACTTTTGGTGGTGAATGGCTCGACTACTCATTGTCTGCACCCGCAGGCGGCAAGCCCGAGGTACTGACTCCTGTTGGCACCGCCTGTGGCCACCGTTTTTTTTCCTTGAGTCACAGTGCCGACTGGCTCGCATGCGCCGTGGCTGCGTATCCGGTCGGTGTTGACATCGAGGACATCACGCGCAGGCGCGATGTCGCAGCCTTGGCCGAACTGACATGTTCAGCCGCGGAGCGGCGCCACATGAGTGGCCTTTCTCCCCACGCCACAAAACTGGCGTTGCATGCCCGATGGAGCCTCAAGGAGGCCTGGATCAAACGCTCAGGCCTGACTCAGCAGCGAATGGACCTCATTGCCTTTAAACCTTGCGAGCCCACTCAAGAGGCTGACGCCGTGGTGATGCAGGGTGACGCGTTCATCGCAGCGGTCATGCCCGCGCCAATGGCTTCGTTGCACCTGCTGGGCTTGCATGACATGGCGCCCGCACTCACGACTTGGCGCTGTTGTGAGGCTTGAGTGGTCAGTGCGGTAGCGTGCCGCTCGCGCGCAGCATGCCGACAATGCCCACAAACACCCAGAACACATTGAGCAGTGAATAGGCCGCGTCGCGCTTCAGGATGGCGCACCATGAAAGCACGACGGCGTCGATGCTGTTGAAGGCCCAAACAAAGAGAAATGGGCTGGATGGTCCCATCCAGCTGACAATGCTGAAGCTGACAATGCGCATCAATACCCCAGCCATCTCGATCTTGCGGATGTTGTTCAGCACGAATTGATTCACCTTGGACAGGGGCGGCGCACCACGCGGTGCATCCATGCGGACAATGGGCGTGTCAGGGCTTGATCGCAACGGCATTGATCAAGGTCTCTTCTCGTTTTGTTGGGACAGGCCGGCCGATCCACTCCAGAAACCCCATGTCGGGACGACTCCACCACAGGTAGGGCAAGGAGATGCGGGATTCTGGAAGGTCAAAGCCCGCTTGGCGGATCATGGCGGTGTACTCTTTTGAGGTGCGTTGAACGTCCATGGGATGCCTGAACATCAGGCGGATCGGGAGAGAGTGAATGTATCTGCGGGTGGATTCAGCGAAGAGCAGGATGCCACCGGGCTTGAGGACTCGGATGAATTCTTGCAGTGCTTCTTCCTGCGCCACGATGTGGTGGAAGGTCTGGTGGCAAAAGATCAGGTCGAAACTTGCAGTGTCCCAAGGCATGCTTGCCGCATTGCCTTGCTGAAGTTCGACCTTGCAGCTGCACGATTGCGCTTGCGGGCCCGATCGTTCGAACAGTTCGGGGTCTGCATCCAGGCCGACAATCACCTCAGGCTCAAAGCGCCGGGCCAGTTCGTGGAAAGAGTGGCCGAAGCCGCAGCCGACGTCCAGGACGCGTGTGAATCTTCTACCCGCTGGAATCATCGTCTGCAGGTCGTTGAGAGCCCTGCTCAGCACGTGGGTCTTCCAGGTTCCGGACTTCAGAAACCAGTTGCCAAAACCTGTTTCTTCAACGAACGCTTCTGTTTTTGTGACCATGTTGCTCATCAGCCCAAGGCCTTGAGCAACTTGTCGTGGATGCCGCCAAAGCCGCCGTTGCTCATGCACAGGATCTGATCGCCCGGCTTAGCGGCCTTGACCACCTTGGCCACCAGGGTTTCGATGGTGTCAGCCACCACGGCGCGATCGCCCATCTCCAGCAAGGCCTCATGGGCATCCCAGCCCAGGCCGCCGCT
>JBEANX010000003.1:0-5853 GCA_041165245.1 Pseudomonadota bacterium | reverse complement strand
CCGAAGCCCAGACCGCGAATGTGAATGATGGCGACGGCACCTTGTGGGACGACGTGATGGGGCCTGCCGAGTCAGCCCCGGCGCCTTTGGCCTTGCCTGCGAAGCGCGCACTCAAGCCCTCGACTCGCCAACTGCCGCTTGATTTGGGCCCGGTCTCTGCTTGTGGGCTGGATGATTTTGTCGCCGGCGGCAACACCGAGTTGCTGGCTTGGCTGCACGCCTGGCCCGACAGCGCCCAGCCTGGCCTGCCGACCTACCTTTGGGGCTCACCAGGCGTGGGCAAGACCCACCTTTTGCGCGGCCTCGCCATGCGGGCCTTGAGCCAGGGCTGGCACGTGCTGTGGCTAGACCGCCAAGGCTTTCAGTCCTGGGATGCCGAGGTGGCCGACGCTCCAACCCTGGTGCTGATGGACGATTGCGATGGCCTGGATGCGCAGCAGCAGCATTGGGCCTTCAACCTGTTCATCGAAAACGCTGCCGTGCTCAGTGCGCAAAGCACAACGAGCACGCAAGGCTCAACGCCAGATGAATCGCCGTGGGCAGGCATGGCCATCGTGGCTGCGGGCAGCCTGCCGCCTGTTGATTTGCCCGTGCGTGACGACCTGCGCACCCGCTTGGGCTGGGGCTTGGTTTTTGCCGTGCAACCCTTGAGTGACGAAGGCCTGCTTGAGGCCCTGCAGCTTGAGGCTGACCGACGCGGCTTGCGCCTGAACGAGGGCGTGTTGCCTTATTTGTTGACCCACTACAGCCGCCAGCAGGGGGATTTGATGCACCTGCTGGACCGCCTGGACCGATTTGCGCTGGCCGAGCAGCGGGTGGTGACTGTGCCCCTGCTCAAACAAATGCTGGCGCTGGAGAACCCATGAACCTGTGCCTGTTTGACCTCGACCACACCCTTTTGCCCCTGGACTCAGACCACGAGTTCGGCGAATTCCTGTGCCGCACCGGCTTGGCCGATGCCACCGCGTACCGAGCCCGAAACGATGGCTTCTACGCGCAATACTGCAATGGCACCTTGGTGCTGGCCGAGTACATCGAGTTCTCCACCAGCGTCTGGCGCCAGCTCGACGACGCTGGCCAGGCCGCCCTGCAGCAGCGCTTCATGGCCGAGGTGGTGCAGCCGGCCATCCGCCCTGAAGCCCTGGCTTTGATCCAGGAACACCGCGACAAGGGCGACCTCATCGCCATCGTCACGGCCACCAACGAATTCGTCACCCGCCCCATCGCCGACGCCTTTGGGGTGGCCGATCTGATCGCCGTGAAGCTCGTTCGCGACGCCCAAGGGCGTGTCACTGGTGAAATAGATGGGGTTCCGTCCTTCAGAGAGGGCAAAATCACACGTGTGGCGCAGTGGCTCGACGGACGAGGCCAGGCGCTGACCGATTTCGACCGCGTCAGCTTTTACAGCGACTCGCCCAACGACCTTCCCCTGCTGGAGCAGGCCACCGACCCGGTGGCGACCAACCCCAGCCCTGCGCTGGAAGCCGAGGCGAAAGCACGCGGCTGGCGACTGCTGAACCTCTTTACATGATCAAAAGCCTGATAAACAAGATCCTGGCCAAGGCCCCGGTCAAGCGTGCCGCGGCTGCCAAGGCCGCGCCGAAAGATTCGGCCAAGGGCGCCAAAGCGCGCATCCCCACAGGCAAGCGCGTGGACGTGCCCGCCAGCGAACACGGCATCGACGTCTCCCTGGTGGACGACCGAGCCATGAAGGTGGTCGAGACGCTGCAGGACGCTGGCTACGAGGCCTTCATCGTGGGTGGCGCCGTTCGCGACCTGCTGCTGGGCCTGCGCCCCAAGGATTTCGACGTGGCCACCAATGCCACGCCCGAGCAGGTCAAAAGCCTGTTCCGCCGCGCCTTCATCATTGGCCGACGCTTTCGGATCGTCCACGTGGTCTATGGCCGTGGCCGCGAGCACGAGGTCATCGAAGTCTCGACCTTCCGCGCCTACCTCGATGCCGATGCGGCCGAGCAAGTTACTGGCAACGAGAAGACCTCGCGCAAGGAGTTGGGCGACAAATCTCATGTGGTCGACGCCAGTGGCCGCGTGCTTCGCGACAACGTCTGGGGCCCACAAGACCAGGACGCCGCCCGCCGCGACTTCACCATCAATGCCATGTACTACGACCCCACATCGGGCGTCGTGGTCGACTATCACGGCGGCATCAAGGACATCAAGAAGCGCGTGCTGCGCATGATCGGTGTGCCTGAGGTGCGTTACCGGGAAGACCCAGTCCGCATCATCCGCGTGGTCCGCTTCGCGGCCAAGTTGGCCTTTGAGATCGAACCCAAGACGCGCGAGCCTCTGCAGAGCATGGCCGAGTTGCTGAGCAACGTGCCCCAGTCGCGCCTGTTTGACGAAATGATCAAGCTGCTGCAAACCGGCCACGCCCGAGCCTCGCTGCAGGAGTTGAAAAAGCAAGGCCTGGAGCAGGGCATGTTCCCCATCCTGGACGCCGTGTTCGACCCGAGCCGCCCCGCGCAGCCCGAGCGCGACCAGTTCATCGACCTGGCCCTGGCCGACACCGATCGCCGCGTGGGCGAGGGCAAGCCCGTGGCGCCCAGCTTCTTGCTGGCGTGCCTGCTTTGGCACGACGTGCTGGCACAGTGGAAGCTCAATGTGGCGCACGGCGAGGCCAATTTCCCGGCGCTTCAGCAAGCCACCGACGCGGTGTTTGACGCGCGCATCGGTGACATCTCCGGCCGTGGCAAGCTCGCCGCCGACATGCGCGAGATCTGGACCATGCAGCCGCGTTTTGATCGACGCATTGGCAACGGTCCCATCACCCTGGCCGACCAGCCGCGTTTCCGCGCTGGGTTCGACTTCCTGCGCTTGCGTGGCTTGGTGGGTGAGGTCGATGCTGATCTGGCCGATTGGTGGGAAGACTTCTCCCTGGCCGACGACCATGACCGCCGCGATCTGCTGGAGCAAGCCCGCGAAGCCGAGGTTGCCAAGCGGCAGGCTCGCGGCCCGGATGGTGAGATGAGCGCTGTGGGTGATGCACCTGCCAAGAAGCGCCGTCGCCGCCGCCGCAAGCCTGCAGGCGAGGGTGGTGGCGCGCCGGCTGCTGATTGATCTGGGTTGACGGTGGCCTCTGTTTTCACAGCCTCCCACAATGACGCGAACAGGCCCGACAGCGGGCCTGTCTGCTTTTCGGGCGCAGCACTGAGCGCCAGCCTGGCCCCGCGGTGCGTGGCCTGGGTGGCCTTGGGTGCCAACCTGGGTGATGCGGCCCTGGCCTTGAGCCAGGCTGTTGCGGCCATGGGTGCCTTGCCTTGGACGCGCTCGCTGGCAGCATCCTCGCTGTACCGAACACGCCCGGTTGATTCATCCGGGCCCGATTACCTCAATGCCGTGGCGGCGCTTGAAACTGGCTTGGCGCCACTGGAGTTGCTGCATGCCTTGCAGGCCATTGAGCTTGATCATGGCCGTCAGCGCCCCTACCGAAATGCCCCCAGAACGCTTGATCTTGACCTGATCTGCTTGGGCGGGCATGCACGCCACACCCTCGAATTGACCCTGCCGCACCCGCGGTACCTGCAGCGAGCGTTTGTGATCGAGCCCCTGGCCGAGGTGGTCACGGCGCTGTCCTCGCAGCATTTGGGTTGCCTGGGTTTTGCCGCTTGGGCGCCAGAATTGCCTGAAATCACCGTTCGGCAGGCGCTGGCAGAAGCCCAAGGCATTGAAAAATCCGCTGAAATCTGGCTTGAAATGGGCTCAATGGTGCATTCGCAGCCTTGAGGCCCTGGCTACACCCTCAAAACCGGAGTAGAATCTCAGGCTTTGTTGGTGGGGCTTGCTTGCATGATTGCAAAGGAAGTCCACCGGCATGCGCTGCTTGCGTGGCGCTGTGCACACCTCACTGGTCAGCCTGTTTCCATCCGCGAATATCCGGACGTTGGAGCACGGGAATGGGCCTGTACCTTGGTGGCTGAAGAGCGGAACAGGGGTAACTCGGTTCTTGTGCGGCAAAACGCAAACGGCGTGGCTGGTGGCCATGCACAGGCCCTTTTGAATGCATTCACACTGAAAGTGATCTGGTAATGACGACCATCCGTGTCAAAGAAAACGAACCTTTTGACGTTGCACTGCGCCGCTTCAAGCGCACCATTGAAAAGCTGGGCTTGCTGACCGACCTGCGCGCTCGCGAGTTCTACGAAAAGCCCACCGCTGAACGCAAGCGCAAGAAGGCAGCCGCCGTCAAGCGCCACTACAAGCGCGTTCGCAGCATGCAGCTGCCCAAGAAGATGTACTGATCTCGCTGCGGCTTTGACCGCCGGGCCCCCGGTTCACCGGGTTGTGCTTGAGGCAGTCAGACCAGCCTGATGCAAGCGGCTTCTGCCATCAGCTTGCACCAAAGCCCGCGCGGGGACGCCCAAGCGGGCTTTTGCCATTCTGGCGCGGGGTTTTCGCATCACTGTCATCGATCTGCCCCGCATTGATTTCCCGGCCTTGCCGATCCCATCCAAATCCATCGAGTCCACCATGAGCCTCAAACTCCGCATCTCCGACGACATGAAGGCCGCCATGCGCGCCAAGGAAGCAGACCGCCTGGGCACCATCCGCATGCTGATGGCCGCCATGAAGCAAAAGGAAGTCGACGAGCGTGTGGAGTTGGACGACACCATGATCGTGGCCATCGTGGACAAGCTCATCAAGCAGCGCAAGGACGCCGCCCAGCAGTACGAAGCCGGCGCCCGCCAAGACCTGGCTGACAAAGAGAAGGCCGAGATTGTCTTCTTGGAGGTCTACCTGCCCCAGCGCTTGAACGCTGACGAAGTGCTGACCGCTGTCAAAGCCATCGTGGCTGAGATCGGTGCCTCTGGCCCCGGCGACATGGGCAAGGTCATGGGCGTGGTCAAACAGCGACTCGCTGGCCAGGCTGACATGGGCCAAGTGTCGGCTGCCGTGAAAGCCGCGCTGGCTGGTTGACAATGTGGGACCAGATTCTCCAGGACCTTCCATGAGCAACGTGTCCCTGCAGCCCATCGCTGAAGACGTATATGCCGCCCCTCAACTCTCAGCCGAAGCCATGGCTTCTGCGGCTGAGGCGGGCTTCAAGGCGGTGCTGAACAACCGCCCTGATTTTGAAGGTGGTGCTGATCAGCCCACGAGCGCCAGCATCGAAGCCGCTGCCAAGGCCGCAGGCCTCGAATATGCCTACCTGCCTGTGCAAGGCGGCTACCAGTCTCCCGAAGAGATCGCGCAATGCGCTGCCTTGCTCAAGAGCTTGCCCCGCCCCTTGCTGATGTTCTGCCGCAGCGGCGCACGCTCGACCCGGCTTTACATGCAGGCTGTCTCCCTCGAAGGCTGAGCCCCGAAGACTGCCCCCGAAGGGCCCACAGACCAATGCATCACTACATACGATGGGTGGACTCTCTCTCCAAAGCCTTGGGTGTGCTGGCGGCCTGGGCTTTGCTCGGCGCCTGCACGATCAGCGCAGGCAACGCCTTGCTGCGTTACGCCTTCAACCTGGGTTCCAACGCCTGGCTGGAGGCGCAGTGGTATTTGTTCGGCTTCGCCGTGCTGGCCGGCGCCCCCATGCTGTTCAAGC
Organism: Pseudomonadota bacterium; assembly: GCA_041165245.1. Lineage (GTDB taxonomy): Bacteria > Pseudomonadota > Gammaproteobacteria > Burkholderiales > Burkholderiaceae_C > Aquabacterium. Next base: position 296 of record JBEANX010000003.1, on the reverse strand, counting down.
TCAACGAGCATGTGCGCGTGGACGTGATCTACGGCAGCCGCAGCGCTCGCACCAAAGCCTGGATCGATGCCCTGGGCATTGCACTGGTGCTGATGCCGCTGTGCGCCATCATCGTGCACCTCTCAGGCCAGTTCGTGCTTGACTCTTTCCAGCAGCACGAGCATTCACCCAGCGCGGGTGGCTTGATCCGCTGGCCCATCAAAGCAGCCATCCCGGTGGGCTTCACGCTGCTGGGTCTTCAGGCCTTGTCTGAACTGTTCAAGCGCGTCATTTTTTTGCGCAGCGGTGAGGCGGTG
>JBEANX010000002.1:0-3727 GCA_041165245.1 Pseudomonadota bacterium | reverse complement strand
GCATGAGTAATCTCCTAAGGAGTTGTTGCTTTCAAGCGGGGGAGGAAGGGGGAGGGATGGGAAAGGGCGGTCAGCCGCCAAAGAACTTGGCGGGCCACATGACCAGCTGCGGGAAGAGCACCATCAGGAACATGACGGCGAACTCGGCCACCACGAAGGGCATCACGCCCTTGGTCACGTCGTCCATCGACATGCGACCCACGCCAGCCACCACATTGAGCACGGTGCCCACAGGTGGCGTGACCAAGCCGATGGCGTTGTTGATGATGAACAGCACGCCAAAGTACACAGGGTCAATGCCTGCGGCCTTGACGACGGGCATCAGCACCGGCGTGAGGATCAGGATGGTGGGCGTCATGTCCATGGCGGTGCCCACGGCCATGACCAGCAACATGATGGCCATCATCAGCAGCATGGGGTGGCCAATGAGGGGTTCGACCAGGGACACCAGTTGGGCAGGCAGGTCGGCCACCGTGATCAGCCAGGCCGAGACCATGGCCGCAGCCACCAGGAACATCACCACGGCGCTGGTGCGGGCTGAGTTCACAAAGATGGGGTAGAGGTCCTTGATGGACAGCTCACGGTAGATGACCGTGGCCACGAACAAGGCATACACAGCGGCCACCACAGCCGCCTCGGTGGGCGTGAACACCCCCATGCGCAGGCCGACCAGGATGATGACGGGCAGCATCATGGCCCACGAGGATTCCTTCAGCGCCTGCTTGACTTCAGCGCGGCTCTTGCGGGGAGGGGGCGTGACGTTCTCCTTGCGCATCATCAGCCACCAAGTGACCCACAGCGAGGCGCCCAGCAAGATGCCCGGGAAGATGCCGGCCATGAAGAGCTTGGAGATGGACACGTTGGCGGCCACGCCAAACACCACAAAGCCGATGGAGGGTGGGATGACGGGGCCGATGATGCCGGCGGCTGCGATCAGGCCACCCGAGCGGCCCTTGTCGTGGCCGGCTTTGACCATCATGGGCAGCAGCAGCGAAGCCAGTGCGGCCGCATCGGCCACGGCCGAACCCGAGAGCGCTGCCAGCAAACAGGCCGCCACGATGGCCACATAACCCAGGCCACCCCGGATGTGCCCGACGATGGCCATGGCCAGGTTCACGATGCGCTTGGACAGCCCGCCGTGGTTCATGATCTCGCCGGCCAGCATGAAGAAGGGCACGGCCAGCAGCGTGAAGCTGTCAGCGCCATTGATCACGTTTTGCGCCAGGATCTGCGCGTCGAACAGGTCGAGGTGGTACATCAGCGCCACGCCGCTCAGCAGCAGGGCAAACGCGATGGGCACGCCCAGGGCCATGGCCCCCAGCAGCGAGCCCAGGAAGATGGAGATGGTCATGATCGTCTCTTTTGAAAATCGGGGGGCTCAGCGGCGGGCCGTGGCCACTGCGTCGGGCACGTCAGCGTGGGCTTGCTGGGCTTCCAGGGCGGTCATCTCTTCGGACTCCTGAGTGATGATCAGTTCGTCGTCCGACAGCTGGCCCGTCAGCACGAGCACGAGGTCACGCACGATGAACAGCGCCGCCGAGACACCAAACACCACGCCCGAGGCATAGAAGATGGCCACGGAAGCGCCGGTGGTGGGGGCCGTCACCTCCAGGTTGATCTGAGCCTGGTCCAGGCTGCCTTTGAAGAGCAGCCAGGTCACATACAGCATCAGCAATTGCGTGATGACCAGGCAGATGCGCTTGCCCATGGGGGGCAGTTTGCTGACCAGCATGTCCGTGCCCAGGTGCTTGCGGTCTTTGAGCAGCACCACGGCGCCCAGGAAGGTCATCCAGATGAAGAGCCAGCGCGAGACTTCCTCAGACACCGTGATGCCTGAGTTGAAGCCATAGCGCAGCACGACGTTGCCAAAGACCAGAACGACCATGCCCAGCATCAGCAGGGCCAGCAAGGCATCAATGAATTGGCAGTAACGATCGATCCAGGTCTGCATGTCTCACTCCGAAAGGGCAGGGCGTGGGTGTTTCAAATGGCCCGTTGCCGATGGAGCGAATAATGTACGAACTGGTTCGTGCGGTAATCGGTGTTTGCCCTAGGTCAATGCCTCAAGCTGTATGCCGGCGCATGAAGGCTGCAAAAAAGCATCAAAAAAGGCCGGGCACCCTGGTGGGGTGTACCGGCCTTGATGGGCGTGAGCTGCTGGGCGTTGAGGCGTGTGGTTCAGGCCTTGAGGTAGCGCACCACCATGTCGACGATGCTGGCGCGGCGCATGGCTTGCACGGCCGGTGATTTCAGATCCCGCTTGAAGATCATCGAGAAGGTGTGCCGGTTGGAGACCGTGAAGAAGCACAGCGCGCTGATGGACATGTGCAGTTCGATGGCGTCAATCCCTTTGCGGAAGACGCCTTCCTTGCAGCCACGCTCGTACACGCGGGTCAGGCCAGAGATGGCCGGTGTGTTGAGGCTCTGGATCACATTGGACTGGGCCATGAACTCGCCGTTGTTGATGTTCTCGGTCATCACCAGGCGGATGAAATCGGGGTTGCCCACCTCGTAGTCGAAGGTGAACTCGACCAGGCGCTGGATGGCCTCCATGGGGGGCAGATCGTCTAGATGCAGTTCGGCCTCGATCTCACGGATGCGCTTGTAAGCGTCCTCCAGCACCGCGATGTACAGGCCTTCCTTGCTGCCAAAGTAGTAATAGATCATGCGCTTGCTGGTCTGCGTCAGCGCGGCGATCTCGTCAATGCGGGCGCCACTCAGGCCCTTGTCGGCGAACTCTTTGGTGGCCACTTCCAGGATGTTCTGGCTGGTGCGGTCGGGGTTGTTGGTCCGCTCGGTGGCGGGAGGGCGGCCGCGCCTGGGCGAGGCAGGCGTGTTCGCGGCGGAGGGCTTGCCCTCGTGGCCCTCGGTCTTGGCTTGGCTCATGGCGGTGGTGTTTTTGCGGTACTGCGGTCTTCGCTACTGCGGGCGTGGTTCGAAGGCATTGAACCAACAAGTTCATTGTGCCCTCCCTTGCGCCCGGGTGACGCCTCGCAAAGGCCGCACCCCAGCTTGTGCAGAGGCCCGCTTTCACGCGTCGAGCGAATTTCCATCGGGAAAACCCAGGGTAAGCCCTGATGATTTAAAAACGAACCAGTTCGTACATTATTGGAAAGACCGCACCAAGACCCACCATGACCGCCATGCTTCGCCCCCTTGCCGACACCCAGCACTCGCAGATCGCCGCCTCGCCCAGCTTGTTGATGGGCCTGATCGGCTCTGGCATTCAGCGCTCCCTGACGCCCGCCATGCAGGAAGAAGAGGCGCGTCAGCAAGGCTTGCGCTTGCACTACCAGCTGATCGATCTGGACGCCACGCACACCAGCCCCGAGCAACTGCCCACGCTGATCGCAGCAGCCCGCGTGATGGGCTTTGCGGGCCTGAACATCACTTTTCCCTGCAAACAGTCGGTGATCCCGCTGCTCGATGAGCTGTCGGACGAGGCCTCGGCCATCGGCGCCGTCAACACCGTTGTCATCAATAATGGCCGCACGGTGGGCCACAACACCGATTGTTCGGGTTGGAGCTTTGGCTTTCAACGCGCTTTGCCCGATGCCGATTTGAGCCGTGTGGTGCTGCTTGGGGCAGGCGGTGCTGGCGCAGCCATTGCCCATGCTGTGTTGCGACTGGGTGCCCAGCACCTGGTGGTGGTCGACCAGGACCCCACCCGTGCCGCTGACCTGGTGGGCCGCTTGAATGCTTGTTATGGCGAAGGCCGCGCATCCAG
>JBEANX010000001.1:0-8119 GCA_041165245.1 Pseudomonadota bacterium | reverse complement strand
CGACCAGATCTTCATGAGCAAGACCGACCTGGTCACGCCCGCTGAAGCCGACGCCCTGAGCCACCGTCTCAAGCACATGAACCCACGTGCGCCTCAGCACCGAGTGCATTTCGGTGAAGTGCCACTGCGCGATGTGTTCGACCTGCGCGGCTTCAACTTGAATGCCAAGCTGGAGATCGACCCTGATTTCCTCAAGGACGACGGGCACGACCACAAGCATGATCACGGCCACCAGCACGGCCCTGATTGTGGTCACGACCACGCCCATGGCGAAGCCTGCGATCACCCGTACCACCATGTGCATGACGACGACGTGAAGTCCTTCGTTTTCAAGAGCACCCGCCCTTTGAACCCGACCAAGCTGGAAGATTTCTTGGGCTCCATGGTCCAGATCTACGGCCCACGCATGCTGCGCTACAAGGGCGTGCTGTACGTGCAAGGCATGGACAAGAAAGTGGTGTTCCAGGGCGTGCATCAGATGATGGGCAGCGACGTTGGCCCTGTGTGGGCCAAGGGCGAGCAGCGCATGAGCAAGATGGTTTTCATCGGCATTGACCTCCCTCAAGACCTCTTCAAAGCAGGTTTGGAGGGTTGCGTCATCTGAACGTGGCTACAATGCCGCGCGCTCCCATGATCTAGGAGCAGGCGATGGAGCAGTTCTGGCCATGCGTCCCCGATTGAATTTCAAGTCAACGGATCGAGCATTACGGGAAGGAGGATCCTGTGACCAAGCCCCCTGCCAAGACCGCCGTCAAGGTGGCCACCAAGGCCACTGAAAAGGCGACCACTGCGACCATCGCCAAGAGCGTGACGAAAATCACACCCAAAACCACAGACAAAGCCAAAAGCACAGCGGTTGAACCTGCAGCCGCTGCGCCCAAAACAGGCACCCCCGCCACCAAGGTTGCCAAAACAGCAACCAAAGTGGCTCAAGCTTCGGCCAAGCCTGCCGAATCCGCAGTACCAGAGTCCAAGGTTTCTCATCACATGACCACAGCCGCCACCACCAAGGTTGACAGCAAACTCGCCAACGCCTGGAAGACCAAATCCGGCGCCCAGCTGTCAGACGCTGAGCTTCTGGCCATGCCCGACAGCGAGTACATGAGCGACAAGCAGCAAGAGTTCTTCCGCACCAAGCTGGAAGCCCTCAAGGACGACCTGCTGTCCAACGCCGGCGAAACCACGGAACACCTCCGTGAAGACACCTCCATCGTGCCCGACCCAGCCGACCGAGCCACCATCGAGGAAGAGCACGCCCTGGAGCTGCGCACACGTGACCGCGAACGCAAGCTGCTCAAGAAGATCTCGCAAGCTTTGACCCGCCTTGAGTCGGGCGACTATGGCTTTTGCGACGAAACCGGCGAGCCCATTGGCCTGGGTCGCCTGTTGGCCCGTCCAACGGCCACGCTGTCCATCGAAGCGCAGCAACGCCGCGAACTCAAGCAAAAAATGTTCGGAGACTGAGCGCAGTACCCGCATGTCGTCAAGGTCGTACCCATGAGCAATGACGCAGGAAACTTTCTGCGCAAGATGGTCAAGTTCGTCGCCAACCCGACGACGGACTGGGCCGAGCTCGATGCCCCCGGCATTGACGACAAAGAAAGCGAATACGCCAAGGCCGAGATCAAGGCCATGATCGAGCGCAAGCGCCGAAATGACTTCGTGCGCAAACGCGAGCTCGACATGCTGCGCAAGATTCGCCGCGAGGGCCTGAGTCACGACAGTGCCATGGCCCTGAGCAGTCCCTCCAACTTGGACTCGGAATCCCGATCCAGTGGTGGCGCGCGCTCCGACATCGCCGTCAAAGCCAAAATTGACGAGATTGAGCAGCAGATGGTGGGCGCCACCGAGCGCCGCCACGAAACGCGCCAGCCGGCGCCCAGCGCTCAGCCCCTGCCCACGACGCGCCCTGCCAACTTAGGCAACGCCTACGCCCCAACGCGTCCTCTGAGTGAGACAGACCTGGGCTCTCATGAATCACATGGCCGCGGTGACCTGCACACAGCAGGCAAAGCGCTGCCCAAAGATTTGTCAGTGCCTCTGACACTGGACATCACCGACGACGTCTTGAACGTCGCACGATCGCATTCACCCCAGACGCCTGACAGCGCTCGGCCTGCCTATTCATCGATGGCACCGAGTGGGTTTGCGAACCCTTTTGCCGTTGATGTGAGTGAAGTTGTGCACGACCCGGATTTGGACGAGGCCGTCATTGCCTTTGCCAACGCCGATTTCGAGCAGTGCGAAAACAGCTTGATCCAGTTGCTGCAGCCTGGCGGTGTGCGTCACGACAGTGCCGACTCGTGGATGGTGCTGTTTGACCTGTACCGCGCGCTGGACATGCCCCAACGCTTTGAAGCCCTGGCCAATGCCTTTGCCCACCAGTTCGGGCAATCGGCGCCACAGTGGTATTCACTGCCTGAGCGCGTCTCGCAGCACCTTAGCCAGCGTGACAAGCTCGTGGATGCCAGTGCCACCCACTCAAATGCCCAAGCATCGACAGGGCTGGATCGCAACGAGCACAAGCCGTCCGCCGTTTTGGAAGGCTGGATTGCCCCACCGTTGCTGGACGCCGAGGCCATTGGCCGCCTGCGCTGCGAGATCCTGCAGATGCCTCGACCTTGGGTGATGGACTGGGTCGGCGTAGAAAGCGTGACGGCCGAAGGGGCCAACCACCTCTACACCCAGCTGCGCCACTGGTCTCAAGACAGCCACGACATCACCTGGATCGGCGCTGACCATCTTTACGACGTGTTGGCCGAGCTGGCCCCACCCGGCGTGAAAGATTCAGACCCTGCCTTCTGGATGCTGCGCCTTGAGTTGCTGCGCCTGGGCAACCGGGTTGACCGCTTTGACGAAGTGGCCATCGACTACTGCGTGACCTACGAACTTTCCCCCCCCTCCTGGGAGCCCGCCCGTTGCAAGGTGCGGCTCATGGAAGACGCCACCTGCACGCAAACGGTGACGCTGAGCCACATTGGCGATGTCTCGACCAGTTTTGTTGAATCGCAGTTGCACGATGAGGTCGAGTTCGTGCAGCAGGCGTCCATGGAGCTGGCGGGCCAATTGGTGGGCGACATCGGCGACACCCTGGCCGAACTCGATCAGCAATTGGGAAGCAGCGAAGCTGTCCAGCTCGATTGCACCTACCTGATCCGTGTGGACTTCATCGCCGCCGGTGACCTGCTCAATTGGGTGCTCTCGCGCCGCAGCGAAAACCGCAACATCACCTTCCTGAACCCGCACAGGCTGGTGGCCCTCTTCTTTGGCGCCATGGGCATCACCGAGCACGCCAAGGTCAAGCTCTTGATGGTTTGAGGCTCTGGGGCCCAAGGCCGGCCAGCAGAGCTCTCCCTCAGTGAGCTTGCCTCAACTCAATTGCTGTTCAGCGGCCAAAGTGAGCAATCCTTCGAAGATGAGGTGATCGACCACCTGCACCGGCAAGTCTTCCGCCAGATGCATGAGCTTGGGGGCGGCCCCGCCTGACATCAACAACAAAGCCGCCTGCCCTGTGTGAGCCTGCAGACGACGGAAATTGCGTTCGATCGCGCCGGCGATGGCATCGGTGCCACCACTGGTCAGCGCATCGGAGGTGTTGGTCGGGAAATCACAAGATTCGCCCATGGGCACTTTCAGGCCCGCTGTGCCTGTTTCCAGCGCCCGCAGCATCAAGCCGAAGCCCGGCATGATGGAGCCACCCAGGAACTTGCCAGAACCGTCGAGGGCGTCGATGGTCACAGCCGTGCCCACCATGATGACCAGCGCAGGTTGCCCCGTTTCCTTGGCGTGCTGGCGAGCGCCCACCAGTGCGGCCCAACGGTCGGCACCGAGGCGCTGAGGGTGTTCATAGCCATTGACCACGCCGCCGCCGCGCTCTTGTGAGATCAGCCAGCGGCGCGTTTGCCCCCAACGGAGCAGCTGCTCTTCCACGCGGCGCTTGATGGCATCACCCGCCACCACGCACCCCAGCATGCCTGAAGGCCTGGGGTACTGGTACCAGACGGTGTCGTACAGGGTATCGATGTCTTCCAGGATCACCGCACCATGGGCGAGCAAGGCTGCCTTGGGCTGCGCGTTTTCAAACAAACCCCATTTGAGGCGCGAATTGCCAATGTCGATGACCAGAAACGTCATGAATGCTTGAGCTTGCAGGCACGCTGACTCCACTGCTTGCGCATCGTGCCTGGGGTGTTGGTCTGATGCTCGCCTTCTCTTGGCAAGACCTTGACATTGTGCATGCCCAGCACGCTGGCCCAGGCCAAGCGGCCCCTTTTCAGGCATCTCTCGCACACCAAGGCGCATAAAGCGACACCTGTGGGCCAAGACACGACAGTTGCCGGCGGATACACAACATGCTGCACGAGTGGTGTTAACCTAGGGTAAACGCGCAATTTCGAGAGCACCCAATGAAAAAACAAACCCTGCTTGCTTTGACTCTCTGCCTCGGCTTGATGACCGCAGGCGCTCATGCCAGCATGACCGTCAAAGGTGTCCAATTCCCAGACACCGATGAAGTCGCCAGCCAGGCCTTGCAACTCAATGGCGCAGGTGTGCGCGTCAAAGTGATTTTTGATGTCTATGCAGCCAGCCTCTACCTGCCCCAGAAGCAGACCACAGCCCAGGGCGTGCTGTCGTCGCCCGGCGCCAAGAGTGTGCAAGCCGTTTTGCTCCGTGACTTGAGCGCACAAGAGTTCGTGGACGCCCTCATCAAGGGCTACAAGGCCAACAACACTGCAGCCGATGTCGAGCGATTTGCTGAGCCACTCGAAAAACTCGAGACCATGATGTTGGCCATGAAGAGCGCCTCCAAGGGCAGCCACCTTCGCATCGACCTCGTGCCGGGTACGGGCACGCGCATCTGGCTCAACGGCAAACGCCACGGCAGTGACATTCCTGGCGACGAGTTCTACCAAACCCTGTTACGCATCTGGCTGGGGCCCAAGCCAGTCGACGCGGACCTCAAGTCAGCGCTACTTGGCAAGCCCTGAGACAGCGCCAGCACACCCAGATGCGTGATTGATCACATTCACCTCGAATTCGATTGCAGTTTTTCAACATTGGGCCGATAACACGTCATCGCCTCATGGGCCTGATGTCGTGGTCGTTCCATGCTTGATCACCCTCTGAAAGATCTGAACGCTTGGTCCGCCCATCTTTTTGATGCGGACTTTCCCGTGCTGCCAGGCTCAATCAGCGAGGTCGAGTTCATGGCGCAGGCAGAAGAGGCCAGCGGCAATGTCGACGCCCACACCTTGGCGCCAGCCTTGATGGGTGACCCATTGATGACGCTCAAGGTGCTGGCGCACGTGTCGCGCTTTTGCACACGCCTGCATGTCGAGCCGCCTGAAACACTCACCGGCGCCATCGTCATGCAGGGCATTGAGCCCTTTTTCAAAGCCTTTGACACGCTGACGTCGGCCGATCAGGCCCTGGCGGACCACCCGGGCGCACTCGAAGGATTGCACCGCACCATCCATCGCAGCAAGCGTGCTGCGCACTTGGCGGTGTCGTTTGCCATGCACCGCCAGGATGAAGACGCTGAGATGATCCAGCAAGCGGCCTTGCTGCACGACTTTGCCGAGATGCTGATGTGGTGCGAAGCGCCCACATTGATGCTGGAAATTGAACGGCGGCTGGCCAGAGATCACACGCTGCGTTCGCTCGAGGTTCAATCAGCGGTGTTGAACGTCACCTTGATCGATCTGGCCCAATCCTTGATGCACGCTTGGCAGTTGCCGGACCTGCTGATCCGCTGCACCGACAATCGCCACGCCGAGCACCCCACGGTGCGCACCGTGATGCTGGCCGTGCGAGTCGCCAGGCACACCCAATACGGCTGGGATGCGGTCAATGCCCAAGCTGCCCTGCCCGACGACATCGCAGACATCGCTCAGCTGCTCACGCTCTCGAAAGAAGCCGCCGCACGCAAGATCCACGACCTGGACACTTGAAGCGCCCGGGACGTGGAACATGCGACTCAGCGAATGCTGACCACCGAGCGCATGGCGTGCACGGCCCCAGCGCCAATGGACGCGCCAAAGCGCTTCGCCAGGCGTTCAGCGATGTTCTCTTTCACGGTGTAGTCGATCACATCCTCGGCCTTGATCACATCGCGAGCCACCTTGTCGAGGCTGCCCAGGTGATCGGCCAGGCCTTGCTTGACGGCCTCTTCACCGTTCCAGAACAGGCCTGAGAAAGTGTCTTCGGTTTCTTTCAGGCGCTTGCCGCGGCCGTCACGAACGACCTTGATGAACTGCTGGTGGATCTGATCCAGCATCGCTTGGGCGTAGGCATCCTGGTTGGGATTGCGAGGCGAGTAGGGATCCAGCATGGCTTTGTTTCGACCAGCCGTCATCAAGCGGCGCTCCACGCCGACCTTTTCCATCACGCCCGTGAAGCCAAAGCCGTCCATCAGCACGCCGATGGAGCCCACGATGGAGGCTTTGTCCACGTAGATCTCGTCAGCCGCCACGGCGATGTAGAACGCTGCCGAGGCACACATCTCTTCGCAGATGGCGTACACCTTCTTCTTGTGCAGCTTCTTGAGACGGATGATTTCATCGTTGATCAAGCCGGCCTGGACCGGGCTGCCGCCGGGGGAGTTCAGGCGAATGACGACTGCCTTCGCGCCTTCGTCTTCAAAGGCGCTCTTGAGCGCCAAGTTGAGGCTGTCTGCATTGGCGTCGGCCTCCGAGCCAATCTCGCCGCGCACCTCGACCAATGCGGTGTGCGGGGTCACAGGCGCCTTGGCCGAAGGCATGGTCTCAAACGTCGTGACGATCAAGGCCAGCAGCAGGCCGACCCAGAGCAAGCGCCAGATCCAGCGCCAACGCGCCATGCGGCGCTGCTCGGCGATGTAAGAGCGGGCGAAATCGGCCATCAGCTGCTGCTGGCTGACCGAGGTGGGATCTTCAAGGCTCATGGTGCGGGCTCGGAAAGGTCGAAAGTGTCAAAACAAGAAGCTTAGAACACAGGCTGAAAGCGGTCGGTGGGCTGCCAGTGAATTTGGCCTTGTGATTCAGTCAAGGCGATGGGGATGAGGTGTTTGCCAGGGCAAGGGCCGGACACACACAGGCCATCGGCAGGCTCATACAAGGCGCCATGCATCGAGCAGACGATGAAGCGTTTGTCCATGTCCCAGAACTGGCCGGGTTGCCAATCCATCTCGGCAGGCACATGGGCACAACGGTTCAAATAGGCCACGGCTGCGTTGTCGAAACGCACGGCAAAGGCTGGCACCGTTTGGCCACCTTCCAGAACTTCAAAGGTGAAGGATCCATCGCACTCTTGCAAGGCGGACGATTCACACAGCCACTGGGGCTCCAGGTTCAATTCAGACATGGGATCAAGCGTGATGTTGGAGCCACTGGCTCAACTCGGCCACGGAATGGGCCACAAAACGGGTGTCGAAATCGGCAAACGCTTCAAGCTCATGGGCACCGTAACTCACCGCGATGGAGGCCGTGCCGGCATTGGCTGCCAACTGCAAATCATGGGTGGTGTCGCCGATCATCAAGGTGCGCTCGGGGTCGACACCGAACTCGCGGATCAATTCATTGAGCATCTGTGGGTGCGGTTTGGAGCGCGTTTCATCGGCTGTGCGGGTGGCATCAAAAACACCCTTGAGCTCGACGTGGGCGAGCGACTCGTTCAGGCCCTGGCGGGTCTTGCCTGTGGCCACACCCAGCCAGTGCTGACGTTGCTTCAAGGCCGCCAGCATGTCGAGCGTGCCGTCAAACAAGCTCAAATCGTCCTGGCTGGCAAAGTAGTGGTGCCGGTAGCGAAGGCCCAACTCTGGCACGCGTGATTCTTCGAGCGTAGGTGCGACATGGCGCAGCGCGTCGTGCAGACCCAGGCCAATCACATAAGCGGCGTCGTGGCGGGGTGGCACCGGGAGCCCCAAGTCGGCACAGGCCAACTGGATGCATTTGACAATCAAACCGGTCGAATCAAACAAGGTGCCGTCCCAATCGAAGACGATCAGGTCGAACTGGCGGGGGCGAAGCGAAGTCACGTCATCACATCCAAGCTGTGGCTCGCTTGTCTTTCACTGACCAAGCGGCACGGGGTCAATCCAAATCCGGCACGGCTTCAAAAAAGCACGGCTGAAGCACACGCA